>NZ_JAVRBM010000028.1:0-96233 GCF_034531255.1 Nostoc sp. ChiQUE01b
AAACTTGATTTACGAACCAGAAACTTGATTTACGAACCAGAAACTTGATTTACGAGCCAGAAACTTGATTTACGAGTCGCAAACTTGATTTACGAACCAGAAACTTAATTTACGAGTCGCAAACTTGATTTACGAACCAGAAACTTAATTTACGAGTCGCAAACTTGATTGACAAGTTGTTGAGATTGTGGTGCGTTTGACTTTGCGACAACGCACCCGACATTAGGGATGCGATCGCATAATTGCAGGTGTGCAAGATGTAAATTTTTAAATTTACGAGTCGTGATGCGTAAAGCCCCCGCATTTCTAATTGGGGGATATAAGCGAACAGGATGAATTCATTCATCCGTGATATAATTACGTTAGTGTAGCTGACGTAAAAATGCGAGTATTTGAGGCAAAACTTCAAGGGACAAACGAGCAGTATCAATCGCTCAATGAGGCGATTAGAACTGCTCGTTTTGTTCGGAATGCTTGCCTCAGATATTGGATGGACAACCGGGATATTGGCAGATACGAGTTGAGTGCTTATTGCGCTGTACTCGCTGCTGATGAAAATTTTCCTTGGGTGAGCAAGCTTAACTCTATGGCTCGACAAGCTTCTGCTGAGAGGGCGTGGAGTGCAATCGCTAGGTTCTTTGATAATTGCAAAAAGAACAAACCAGGGAGAAAGGGTTATCCACGCTTTAAGAAAGAACAGACTCACGGTTCTCTAGAGTACAAGACCAGTGGGTGGAAGCTTAGTAACGACCGTCGCCATATCAGTTTTAGCGATGGCTTCAAAGCGGGAACTTTCAAACTCTGGGGAACTCGTGACCTGCATTTCTACCAGTTGAAACAGTTCAAGAGAGTGCGGGTTGTACGTCGTGCCGATGGCTATTATTGCCAGTTCTGTATCGACCAAGAGCGCATTGAAAAGCGAGAACCGACGAGTAAAACTATTGGGCTTGATGTTGGACTCAACTACTTTTTGACTGATAGCGACGGCAATCAAGTTGAAAATCCGCGGCATCTCCGTAAAAGTGAAAAATCTTTGAAGCGGTTGCAACGCCGTCTTTCTAAGACAAAAATTGGTTCTAAAAATAGAGTCAAGTTTAGAAATAAACTGGCTCGTCTTCACCTCAAAGTAAGTAGACAACGTAAAGACTTCGCCGTGAAGTTGGCGAGGTGCGTAGTCCAGTCTAGCGACTTGGTAGCCTATGAAGATTTGAAGGTGCGGAACATGGTAAGGAACAAACACCTTGCTAAATCGATACATGAAGCAGCATGGACGCAGTTTAGGCAATGGGTTGAATATTTTGGCAAAGTTTTTGGGGTGGCCACTGTTGCTGTACCCCCTCATGGAACTAGCCAAAATTGCTCTAATTGTGGTGAAGTGGTGAAAAAATCTCTCAGCACCAGAACTCATGTTTGCCTTCATTGTGGACATATTCAAGACCGTGACCATAATGCTGCACGAAACATACTTGAGATAGCACTCCGTACCGTGGGGCACACGGGAACGTCAATCGCCTCTGGAGACATCGACCTCTGCTTGGGTGGAGACATGCCTCCAAGTAAGTCGAGTCGTAGAAAGAGGAAACCCAAGAAGTGATTCTTGGAATCCCCGTCTCTTTAGAGCGGGGAGGATGTCAAATTAAGATTTTAAGTAGTAACCAGAAGTTAGTCAGGAGTTGAGATTATGTCTCTCAGAGAACAATGGTATGCTGCGCGATCGCAACGTCAACAAGAAGTGCTAGAACGCCGACAGCACGTTGCTACCTTTTTACTAGAGACGCGATCGCAACTTAACGAAGTCTGGCTCGAACAGCGACAGCAGCGTGTAGCCTATGTAGCAGCTATAAAAAATTATGTGTGGGGAACAACCCCTAATACTGAAAATGACAGTAACATAGCAACTGATGTAGGGCAAAGTAAAAGGTAGTAAACCATGCATCCCAATCAATTCTGGCGAATGTTTGAAGATGAATGGTTTACCCCTAAGTATCGCCTGAAAAAGCTCTTAGGTGCGGGAGCATTTGGGGCAGTATTTTTAGCAGATGAAGTTATAGCCGATCGCGTCATTCGGGAAGTTGCCATCAAAGTATTCTCTAATGAGGGTGAAATGCAAGAGCGGCAAATCACCGAGTTACAGACTGCTATTTCCCTTAAACATCACGCACTTTTAGAGGGGTTCAGCCCCGAACAAGGATGGCTCAAAGGAATTGAATGTCTTGGTTTAGTGATGGAACTAGCCCAAGATTCGTTAGCAAAGCGGTTACAACAGGGCAGTTTAGCGATCGCGGAAGTTAAAGTAATAGTTAAAAACTTGGCGAGTGCGCTGCAATATCTTCATGATAAAGGTATTGTGCATCGAGACGTAAAACCTGCCAACATTATGCAAGTAAACGGGCAATGGAAGTTAACAGACTTCGGTATTTCCCGACTTTTAGAAAGCTGCAATGATACTGATACTTCTCCTACTAGTCAGGTAGGAACGATCGCCTATGCACCTCCAGAATCCTACAAAGGTAAAATTTCCCTAGCATGGGACTTGTGGTCGCTAGGGGTAATAATCGCTGAAATGCTTACGGGGATACATCCCTTTGCAGGCAAAACTTCCCAAGAGTTGATGCAGCGAGTCACGCACCAAGAGCCAGAATTGCCAGAATTATCCCCTCCCTTTGCGACAATTGTTGAGGGATGCTTGGTCAAAGATTATACGCAACGTTGGACAGCAACCCAAGTGCTAGCAGCGCTTGACCCGATTGCAGATTTAGGCAGAGTCACAGTTTTATTACCTCTTTCTCCTAGCTTTCGTAAAGTTATTTCTACAGAAGCCGGAGCTACTGGATGCGCTACGATTCCGGTGGCAAATATTCAGATGCAAGCAAAAGAGCCATATCAGCAGTTGATTCCACAAACTAAAGAGCAGAAAAAAGCCATTATCGAACCCAACCGACGCTCCAACTATCAAGAGCGCCTGCCTGGAGCCTCTATGCTAGATATGATTGCGATTCCTACCGGCAGTTTTTTCATGGGAACTGCAACCGAAGACATCGAGCAGGTTTTAAAACTAGAAACTTGGTTTAAACGCTCAGAAGTCATCAAGTGGTTACGCCCAGAAATGCCCCAGCATCGCGTTAGCATACCTGCTTTGTATATGAGCAGAACTCCAATAACCCAGGAGCAATGGCAGGTAGTAATGCAGACAAACCCTTCTCATTTCAGTAGTCTGCTGCGTCCAGTGGAAAGTATATCTTGGTGGCAAGCACAGGAATTTTGCGATCGCCTTTCCCAACTTACAGGCAAATCTTATCGTCTACCCACCGAAGCAGAATGGGAATATGCCTGTCGTGCTGGTACACAAACACTTTACAGTTTTGGAAACAGCAAACAACCGTTGCGAGATTACGCATGGTATACATGGAATTCCCGACAGAAAACCCAACAAGTAGGGCAGAAAAAGCCCAACGCTTGGGGTTTACAAGATATGCACGGGTTAGTCTGGGAGTGGTGCGAAGATAATTGGCATGAAAACTATAATGGCGCACCTAGCGATCGTAATGCTTGGATGAAAGATGGACACCCAACTAAACGTGTAGTGCGGGGCGGTTCTTGGTATAGCTTGGCAGATGATTGTCGCTGTGTTTATCGTTTTTGTTATGATGCCAGTTTCCGCTATTCCAGTATTGGGTTCCGTGTGGTTGCATCTGGGGAATAGGGGATTAACAAAGAATTTATTGAATTTAAAAGTTCAAAGCCCTTACTGCGCTAATGCTTCACGCACCCACAGCCGAAATGCTCGTCTGGCTGTACTAGATCCTTGTGTTAGGCTCAATTGCAAAAACTCTAATATTCTCTCAATTACAGGCAGGTTTTCAAATATAAGGCTAGTTTCAACCTGAATATACTCTCCTTGATTTAAGACAAAGACTTGCAACTTGCCATCTCCGTAACACCACAGTTCAGGTACACCCAAGGCTACATAACCTGAAAGCTGGGTTTTTGAGATAACATCAATTTCAATTGCTAAATCCGGTGGTGGATCGACTGACAGATTTATCCGTCGCTTGCCGATCATTTTGCGAGCATTTTGGATATAAAAACAAGTATCCGGTTCTATACCTGCTGCCATTTCTGCTCGCTTAAATGTTGTCGAGCCGTAAGGTTCCCAGTCAAGTTCTAACTCATCAAGTAAAATTTTAACCATGTCACCGATGAGTTCTTTGTCAACTTCATGTTCTGGTGTCGGCATCCGAATCTCTAACACCCCTTGATAGTAAGCAACTCTTGCAGCGCGATGTTCTCCAAGTTCGTCTAAAATTGCCTCAAATTCTGCCCAAGTGATTTCTCGCAATGTCAAGCACTGTCCTGGTTGAACGTCGATTTGACACAGTTGCAGTGTAACAACCATTTTCTCCTCCGTAACGCTCACTTTTGGGAATTAACAAATTTGGTGGGTTTAAGTCCCCCGGTTCTATAATCGGTAAGTTTTGTGTAATTGCGAATTGCGTTAGCGCAGCGTTAGCGAGTCCGCGAGCGTCATTGCGAATTGCGAATTGGTTTAATTCCACACTTCGGTTAAATCCAACACAAACTCTAGTAAAACATCTTCCCCTGATAAATTTGCAGGATGATTTAGTATTTCTACATCCTGATTTGGGCGATAAATTTCTACTTGTTTATTTTTTCGGTCAATTAACCAACCTAAACGGACGCCATTATCTATGTATTCCCTCATTTTGGCGCGTAACTTTTCGATAGAGTCATTTTTAGAACGTAATTCTAATACAAAATCAGGACAAATTGGGGCAAAAGTTTCTTGCTGTTCTGTGCTGAGGGCATCCCATCTATCTTGACGTATCCATACTGCATCGGGAGAGCGATCGCTACCATTAGGTAGATAAAAACCTGTAGATGAGTCAAAAGCTACACCTAATTTAGTCTGGCGGTTCCACAACCAGAGTTGTCCGGCAATGTCAAAGTTTCTCTTGCCTGTATCACTACCCGTCGGTGGCATAACAATTAACTCTCCCGTAGCAGTTCGTTCTAATTGTAAATCTCTATTAGCTAGTGCCAATTCAATAAACTGTTCATGGGTGAGTGTCAATGTTAGTGTAGATGGAATATTAACTGCAAGAGTTTGGGATTTGGCTTGTGTCATTGTTCTGTCCTAAAGCTGGAACCCAAATGTTACAGAAGGCTAAAATAATTTGTCTTCTGGTTAGTTCCAGAGTAACATCCAAACGTTGTAACGTGCTTCCTGGCATTTTGTAGCAAAGAGACGCGATTAATCGCGTCTGTACAAGAGTTAAGAGTTATATTTATCTCCCCTGCTCCCAGCAAGAAGTGCCTTATTCCAACGATAATTATTTACGCCGACCTACTTATGTTCTCAGTTTCTGCCCGTTGGATTCAAGATTTTGAAAAACATCTGTATCGTCGCCAACACCTGATTCTCTACAGCAATATTCACGATCAATTCCTCTGGCAAGGTAATTATCAGAACATGGCAAGCTTCCTTGATAGCTACTTCCACAGCAAACTAGGATTTGACCTGATTGTTCGTTACGATCCGATAGATGGTTTGACTTTTCCTCAGCCAGAGATGCGCTCTATATTTGAAGAGTTGGCGCGGCAACGATTAGCAGAACAACAACTCGAACGCCTGGGACAGTCTTCTACACCTAGTACGGTGGGCAATGCCCCGCCGGAGGCGATCGCAGATCCCATGCAAGCACCATCTCGTGCTAACCCTGGAACAGTGGTACAACGGTTCGCTAGCTCTTATCAATCGCCGGAGGTTGCTTTTAGTCAGTTGCGAGCAGTCCTTTCCCAACCAAAAACCTCAGTAGTAGCGATCATCGATGTCGGAGATATGCTAACTGCCGATCCAGAACGCTACTCTGCCGATGAACGTCATCTTTTGATGTTGCTGAAAAAATCCACATTGGAAGCGTCTGTAATTGCTGAAGGTAATCTCACAGGCTATCGCAACACTCTCATTCTCCTCGCCAGCGACCTGCAACGAGTGCCGCCTTGGTTTTATACCAGCAATCCTTTTCTAGCTTTAGTCCAAGTCACCCGTCCTAACAAAGAAGAACGCCAGCAGTTTATCCTCCGCTTTGGACAACAAGGATTTTATGGTGGACATCTATTAAGTGCCCAACGCCCTAGTCTCCAACAATCTTCAGACCTAGAACTTGCCGCAGAGGAATTTGCCGCCTTAACCGAAGACTATCAGACGATGGATTTAGAAGCTATCCGTCACACATCCTGGCGAGAACGTATTCCCCTGAGTCCCAAAAGCGTGTTGCGCCTAGTAGACTTCTATAAATTTGGGCAACGGGATGAACCATTTGAGCAAATCAGTGCTGATAAAATTGCCTACGCCAGAGAGGAACTGTGCAAATTTGTCATCGGTCAACCCCGTGCTGTAGAAGCTGTTACCAATCTCCTAACTAGCGCGAAAGTGGGCATCAGCTTGAATAATGTTAGCGGTCGTAATAGCAAGCCAAAAGGAATTTTCTTTTTTGTTGGCCCTACGGGTGTAGGTAAAACTGAGTTAGCCAAATCACTCACACGGCTAATTTTTGGAGATGAGCAAGCATTTGCCCGCTTTGATATGAGCGAGTACAAAGAAGAACACGCAGCTGAAAAGTTAACAGGTGCGCCACCTGGTTTCATCGGTTATGAAGAGGGCGGACAACTAACAAACCGAATTTTAGAGCGTCCTTACAGCATTTTACTGTTTGATGAAATTGAAAAAGCTCATCCCAAAGTATTAGATAAATTTCTCCAAATTTTAGAGGATGGTCGCCTTACAGATGGCAAAGGACAAACAGTTTATTTTAATCAAACAGTAATTATTTTTACTAGTAATATTGGTGCTTCTGATTTGACAGATCAGCAAACCGGAGCGATTATTCGTAATGGCATTATGACACAAGTACAACACCAAGGTGTTAGTTCCTTCAGTTATGCTCAAGTTGAAGCCCATTTTCGTGCCGAAGTTCATTGGCACTTTACTAGCCGCATTGGTCGGGCTGAACTCCTGAACCGTTTGGGCGATAGTATCGTCGTGTTTGATTTACTACGTCCTGATTTTGTTTGGCAAATTGGGCAGAAGTTTCTGAGACAATTGGCTGAATCTGCTTGGGATAAATATCAGTTGCAAGTGCTATTTCAACCAGTAGTATTAGAAGTCATGAATGTATATATGCAGGAGGGTGACAATTTACTATTTGGTGGACGGCGAATTAAAACATTGCTGGAAACTCTGA
This sequence comes from Nostoc sp. ChiQUE01b, assembly GCF_034531255.1. Taxonomy (NCBI): domain Bacteria; kingdom Bacillati; phylum Cyanobacteriota; class Cyanophyceae; order Nostocales; family Nostocaceae; genus Nostoc; species Nostoc sp. ChiQUE01b. The sequence goes on from NZ_JAVRBM010000028.1 coordinate 7,266, forward strand.
TTGAGCGTCCGCTTAACCGCTGGATTTTTGAAAATTACTCTGATTTAAATACACTTACAGGTAAACGGTTAATTGTCAGTGTGGTACAAAATGGTGTGCTGTCTATCACTGAGGCGTAGTAGGGGTAAAAACAAGATACGCGCAAAATTTATCACGATGTAAAGTTTTGTAATTCAGCCATGTATTTATGTCTTTCAAACATTGCCTAGTTTGCTTTCTTTTAAGCAATGTTTTTTAGCTGAAGGGGTGACAAGGAGGCTATAAAGCAACGTAAGTTCGACGGATATAAAAGTCCAAAAAGCTTGCTAGATATGAATTTGCTTAACTGGACAGGCAAAGTGCGATCGCTAACTATCTTGCACAGGTCAAAGATGAAATTTCTCTGACTTTGAAGGGATTAACCTGCCATGCTTCACTCCTTCGTCGTAAAAATCTTGCAGCTTCTAAAACACTTCGTAACTTGCCCGACTCAAATGAAAAGACAAAATTTCTAATCCATACCGAGAGTTTTTCCATCTCGGTTTGAGGTCTTAGAGAGATTTTGTCAATATTGCAAGTCAAATTATAGAAAAACCTCAGAAAAGCCGCGTAAATCGTAAATAACGGGTAAGTCTAGTTACTGAGGAGCCGTGTGAATTTAACAATTCATCCACGGTTTTGTAGCCGAGTCAGGAGGGTGACTTCCTGGCTTAGGTATCCAAGTAGCAGCATTTATTAACTATTTTGATAGCTGTTACCAGCTACCAATCTTCTTGATAATAGTGCCAACTAACTGTTTACAACTAATTTTTGCTCTTTTATCTCATAATAAACTTTTGTATTTTGTACTTTGATATACAAAATACAAAAGTTTATTATGAATTTTTCTTATGACTTTTACTGAGGTATTAGTAAAAATTTTTACTTTTAAAGTATCTTTGCTATTTAATACTTCATAAAGTACCAAAATCTCATGTTCATATCTTGGCGTTCGGCTGTAATCCTTAATATATAAAAGAAATTTAGTCTTATATAAACCTTATTTATTTTATATCTTTTATGCAAGAAAATTTATATTTGTACTTAATTTTACTTAAATTAACTCTTTATTTTAATCTCGATTATACAAAACAGAAAAATAACAAAAGCTTATATGTAATATTTGTAGCTTATGAAATACGCATTGTTACAAACAGGTTTTTAAGATACTCTTTGAGATGTAACTACTCAAGTAAGTAATTTTTGTATCAATGTTCTAGCTTTTGACATTTAACAAAGTTAATACAGCAGTAAAGCCTGGCTAATTTTACTTATATTTGTCAGTGGCTTACCATTGGTCAATAGGAACCTACGCAACTTCTCAAGTGGAATCGGAAAGTTGATGTGTTAGTAGCTAAACATCTGTTTAGTTACTAAAAGAAAACACAATAATCTGTTGTCCCAATAAAAAGGTCAATTTTAATTATCTCCCAATTCATTCCAAATGCTGCACTTGGCGTGATTTATCGCCTGGGTTTTACTCTAACTATATCCTATAGAGATTGTTACAGTTTGCACACATTTGAGTAACTCGCCATTAAAAACTACACAGGATTTTATGGACTCAGTTTTTTGCCTTCTGGTAAAAAGACGCGAACCTAATGTAGGTTTGCTCTATATTAATCTTCCTAAAATTGGCAAATATTTTAAAAAAGGACAGGTTTTCACCAAGTAGTTTGTTCTTCAGATAGCAAACAGAATATTAACTATGATCAATAATAGTCTTTTTGTCAAGGAAAACAGTATTGGTACACCCTTAAGATGGAAAGGGTCTGATTATTTGATTGCAACCGATGCAAAGCAGATTGAGCGTTGTTTACACGATTTAGACACAGAATTTTATGTATTATATATTGGTTCTGGCGTTGCCCTTGCTAAGGGTGGAGAAATATCGCCTTCAGGAGATTACGATTGTTTAGGCTTAATACCAGCATTTAAGCCTGAGTGGCTTGGTAGCGATGGCTTTAGAAAAGATCACGGCACAAATTATGCCTATCAAGCAGGGGCTATGGCTAATGGTATTGCTTCAGTTGATTTGGTAACGTCGCTAAGTAGAAAGGGATATTTAAGTTCGTTTGGCGCGGCTGGTTTACCTCTGAAGCGAGTGGAAGAAGCCATCAGAACGCTCCAAGCGAATCTTCCTAATAGTCCTTATGCCTTCAATCTCATTCACAGCCCCTCTGAACCGAACTTGGAAAGAGGATGTGTAGACTTGTATCTCAAATACGGGGTCAAAACGGTAGAAGCATCTGCTTTTATGAGCTTGACACCTAGCCTCGTTTACTATCATGCTGCTGGACTCTCTCAAACTAGCAGTGGTGAGATTAAAGCTAAAAATCATATCATTGCCAAAATTTCTAGGAGAGAAGTTGCTGAACTATTTATGAAGCCAGCCCCAGAGAAAATTCTGCAAAATTTGGTATCTCAAAGTCTAATTACTACAGAACAAGCCGCTTTAGCTCGCAATGTTCCTGTGACTAGTGATATCACTGTAGAAGCAGATTCAGGTGGGCACACAGATAATAGACCACTCATTTGTCTACTGCCTTTTATTCAAGAGATAAGAGACCAGATTCAGGCGGAATATAAGTATAAAAAGAATATTCGAGTGGGGGCGGCAGGTGGGATAAGCACTCCCCAGGCTGTGTTTGCTGCTTTTATGATGGGAGCGGATTATGTGGTGACTGGATCAGTGAATCAAGCCTGCTTAGAATCCGGTACATCCGAAATCGTCAAAGCCTCATTAGCCCAAGCAGATATTGCAGATATCGCCATGACTCCTGCAGCAGATATGTTTGAAATGGGCGTAAAAGTACAAATCCTTAAAAAAGGAACTTTTTATCCCATGCGAGCCCAAAAACTGTATGAAATTTACAGGCAATATAACTCTATCAATGAAATTCCAGCCGCAGAAAGACAAAAAATTGAAAAGGAGCTTTTTCAAAAAGATTTGGATACGGTATGGGATGAAACAGTTCAGTTCTTCCAGCAGCGCGATCCTAGTCAGATTCAGAAAGCTATAGACAACCCAAAGAAGAAGATGGCTCTTATTTTTAGGTGGTATCTTGGAAAATCATCTCATTGGGCTAGCGCTGGGGTACAGGAACGGAAAATGGATTACCAGGTATGGTGCGGTCCGGCAATGGGTGCATTTAATGAATGGGCAAAGGGGTCATACTTGGAAAAATCAGAAAACCGTTATGTTGTTGATGTTGCTTATCATCTAATGAGAGGAGCAGCGTATCTCTTCCGTCTTCGTCTACTCAATGGACTAAGCGTCAATTATGGTAAACATTACGGAACTTATAATATAGATGTTATGAGTTGAATCTATTCGTCATTAGAGCCGTCCATAGTTGTGACTTGAACTAAAAAATGAGATTTTAGCTCATGATATGCTTCAAAAATGAGTATCTCAGTTTATGCATCACTTTTAATCTTCGAGTTTTTTAAATAATAATGATTATCGTGTAGAGGGTGGAAAAAAAGAGAAGAGGGACGCTCGTTTTCCATCTGCCCATTTGATTATCATTATTACTCAGCTAGAACCTGAGTTAGTGATCGCCTAATCCAAGAGCGATCGCTTGCCCACTAAAAGATTATGCTTAAACTCAGACATACGCATAAGAAGATACTGAATAAACTCATTTCACTTCTACCAATTAAGAATTAGAAGGTTCAGCTAAAAGCCTCTGATTTTCCCTAGTGGATAAACTTATCTCACTGCTACCAATTAAGAATCAGAGGAGAGGATACTTATACAAAGTGCAGACTATACTCTATTTTTTACTAAGCTTTCAAGTCACGCTGTCATGACTGGCGGTTGAACGCCTAACTCCAACAATTATGTACAAACGATTTTGGAGGAAAAGAATATGTCTGATAAACAATTGACGACAACAACTATAACCAAGACAACAACCGATCTCGAACAATAGACCTCAATACTTTAACTATTTAACCTAACTAGGAGTTCTTACAATGCCAAAACTTAAATTTCCTGAATCTCAACAAGTAGCTAAACAACTAAAAAACTATCTGCCAGGTGGAGTTCACTACAACTTCCGTTATGCCGGAAAAGATACTGTAATACCCTTTAATAAAGGAAAAGGGTCAAGAGTGTGGGACTTGGACGGTAATGAGCATCTAGACCTTTTTTGTAAATTTGGTGCTTTGATTGTAGGACATGGTAACGAGGAATATAATGCCAAGCTAATACAGTATATGAAAAAAGTCCTTTCCGTCGATCAATGCGATTTGGAAGGACTTGTTTGCGAACGCATTATTCATCATGTGCCCAGTGCTGAAATGGTACGTTTTGGTCTGAGTGGCACTGAATCTGTACAAAATGCTATAAGGCTTGCTAGAGCCTACAGCGGTAAGCCAAAATTTGTTCGATTCCAAGGGCATTATCACGGTAATGCGGACAATATTATGGGAGGTAGACCAGAATCTCCTGAGCATCCTATCCCTGTTGAGTATGAAGAAGATTTTCTCGGTACTGATGGTCGTGCTCCCAATATTTTGCAAGATCAATCTTTTTTACTACCTTGGAACGATGCTATAGCACTAGAAAATCTCTTACAAGAACGTGGCGACGAGATTGGCACTGTCATCATGGAGCCTATCTGTATTAATGGAGGCGGTATATTACCTCAACCAGGGTATTTGGAAAAGGTCAGAGAACTCTGCGATCGCTATCATGTAATACTCATATTTGATGAGGTAATTACTGGCTTTAGAGTATCTTTAGGAGGCGCACAATCTCTGGTAGGTGTTACACCTGATATTACTGTTTTTGCAAAAGCAATGGCTGGAGGAGCTTTACCGATGTCAGCTATTGTTGGTAAGCAGGAAATTATGCAACTGTACGTAGCTCAGAAAGTCATTCATGCCGGAACATTCAACGGCTATCCACTTGGATTAGCTGCTGTACTGGCAACTTTTGAGTTATTAGAAAACGATTCCTCATGTTACGAAAGAATGGAAAATATTTTGACCCAGATCGGTCAAGCTCTTTTAGACGCAGCAAAAAGTATAGGTATGCCAATGGTGGTTCAAGGAGTACCCGGTGTGTTACTTTTTCATTCTCAGTCAGAAGTAATTAACCATGCCAAAGATTACGAAGAAAGTACTAGAATTCGGGATATTCTAGCTACCCGTGTTTCTAAGGATTATGGCATTCAGTTTTCGCCTATTTCTAGGCTCTATAGTAACCTCATGATGGATGAGTCTGATGTAAGTTTTTTCAAAGAAAGGATAGGGGAAGCCTTGGCTGAAGTCAACAGAATTGGTGGACTTTTTTAAGTTCTGATTTATCTGATAAACTTCCTCCAAAATTTGTTGAGCCAAGAGGATGTTTGATGTAATTTTATTTGGTAAGGATTGGGAGTAATTTAGTATAGACAAAATACTGAGCTTTGCCAGTTAGGAGTAACTTCAAATGCAAATGCCCGAACAGCAACAAATCGCAGTTGTAACAGGAGCCGCCGGAGACTTTGGACGTGAGATTGTGCAAAGACTTTTGGCTGAAGGCTTTTATGTTGCAGCAACAGATATTGTTGAAGAAAAACTTAAAGAGTTACCAAAATATGTTGATTTTTCTGAGAAGCTAGGGTTGTTTTATATGGATGTATCTAGTCCTGAAAGCATCCAAAAAACAGCAGAGCAAATTGCCACGGTTTTCGGTGATTCTATTGTGATTCTAGTCAACAATGCAGGCGTTTTTGAACGTACTCCTATTTTATTGAAGGAGCATTTTGATACTGTAAAGAAGATTATGGATATTAACTTGCTTGGCTGTTATTATTCTACTAGCATCTTCTCTAAGTTCATGATTGCAAAAAGATACGGACGTATCATTAATATTGCCTCACTTGCAGGAACTTGGGGAGCAGCTTTTGGTTCTGCTTACGCTGCTTCTAAAGCAGGTATGATTGCCGCTTCTAAGTCTTGGGCAAGAGAATTAGGTTCCTTCGGTGTGCGTGTTAATGCTATAGCACCAGGAGTTTGTAAAACCCAAATGCTAGAACATAGTGAAAAGCAAAATTCTTTTTCTGCTGAACAATTTTTATTAAATTTAGTTCCTGTTGGTCGTTGTGGAACTGCTGAAGATGTTGCTGAATTGGTTATGTTTCTCGCCACTTGTAAAACTGATTACCTGAATGGAGAAGTAATCACTTTAGATGGTGGACTAAATATCGGTACTATTGAAACCACACAGTTGAGTTAAATCATCATGATGGAATTTGGAGATTTTGAAAATATTTTTATAACAGGTGTAACAGGGGTAGTAGGAGGAAGACTTTTATATGAAATTCTTACTTCTACAAAAGCAAACGTATATTGCTTGGTAAGAGCAGATGATCAACATAAAGCCAGAATAAAAATTGAAAATATGCTGGCAATATACGATCCTGAGAGTATTTTATCTTCACGATTTGAATCAAGAGTTATTCCTGTAATTGGAGATATTACTCAACCTAAATTTGGTTTAAAAGCTGAAACTTACTACCAACTTGTCCAGCAGATAGATCAAGTTTTTCACCTAGCTGCAAATGTGAATTTGGTGGCTGGATATGATAAGATAGCTAAAGTAAATTTGCAAGGTACTGCGGAAGTTGTTGATTTCTGTTTATCTGGTAATATCCCACTGCTATATGCATCTACTTATAGTGTGGTAGGTAATAAAATTTTGCAGTCAGGTTTAGTATTCAAAGAAACCGATCTTGATATCGGACAGAGTTTTGAATATCAAAACTATGAGTTAAGCAAAATCCGAGCAGAAAAGCTAATTAATGAAGCTGAAAAAAGAGGACTAAAATCTGTAATTGTCAGACTTGGCGATGTTTTCGGTGATAGTAAAACTGGTTGTTATCCTATTAGAGGGACAACTACTCAGGGAATATACTACAATATCATCAAAACTATTGTTGAAACTGGCTTGTTTTATTTTTCCAAGGATTATTTTTACGTAACACCAGTAGATTATGCTGCACAATCCTCTCTTTATCTGGCATCTAATCCCGATGCTTACGGTAAGACATTTCATATTGTTAATCCAAATGTGAAATACTATTATGATTTTGTTAATTTGCTAGTTGATTTCGGCTATAGAATAAAAATAATTTCTTTTGATGAATATGTAACCATCTTCAGGAATAATCTGGTTGAAAGAGAAGGGAAAATTTATAGCTCTTCTTTTACTAACATAATGCTGTTCACAAATCTATTAATAGGTTCAGAATTACCTCCGAATGCTATCGTGCTTTATACGGCAGTTAAAATTGATACATCAATTGCACAAGACTTTCTTTTCAAAGCAGGTATTTCATGTCCTCCTATTGACATTAAATTAATGTCAACATACCTGGAATACTGCATCAATCAGAACTTTATAGCTCCTCCTGAGCGACAATATCCTCTTGCAACTATCAAGAATTGAATAAGAGACAAAGAAGGAGGAGGGATAGAAAAGAATGGGGATTCGACCCCAACTGAAGGAGAACCACTTAACAGAAGTGGAAGATTCAGACCCATGTTCCGCTTTGCTTCACAACTATCGGTTGGGGTCATTTCCCTCCCTCCCTATCCCCTTCCTCCTACCTCTTCGTTGAGTGCGATCGCATTCAGATGAAGTCATAGTGTCTCAAAGAATGTAGCTTCAGATTTGTTTTCAAAATAGTCGAACAACAGACCTTAAAAATTACTCACCAAAAATAAAGTCGATGCAAACTAATCAACTTACTGTAGCTGCAAACACTTGCCCCGTAAGTTCCTACAACGAATGGGATCTACTTGAAGAAGTTATTGTTGGTGTTGTTGATGGGGCAATGGTTCCAGCCTGGCACACCATCTATCGGGCTGCGCTGCCTCCTGACCAAGATGATAAAATGAACGAGCTGACCAAGCTTATGCAGACGCAGCGATTTCCATATCCCAAAGGGCATATTGCTGCGGCTAAGAAGAACCTTGAGGAATTCGTGCATATTCTTGAATCAGAAGGGGTTGTAGTACGTCGTCCCGAGAGCGTGGACTATGCTGCGTCTTTTTCCACACCCAGTTGGAAGGTACTCAACGGCTTCTGTTCTGCTAATCCCCGCGATGTCTTCATAGTGATCGGAAATGACATCATCGAGGCTCCAATGGCCGATCGCACCCGTTATTTCGAGACGTGGGCTTATCGCACCCTACTCAAGGAGTACTTTAAGGGAGGGGCTAAGTGGACTTCTGCTCCTAAACCTCAGCTGATCGATCCACTGTATGACTCTAATTATCAAGTTCCTGGCCCCGGTGAGGAAATACGCTTTGTAATCACCGAATTTGAGCCGACTTTCGATGCGGCAGATTTCGTGCGCTGCGGACGCGATATTGTTGGGCAGAAGAGTCATGTCACTAATATGGCGGGTATCGAGTGGTTGCAGCGCCACTTAGGTGATGAATACCGAATTCACGTTGTAAACTCCCTCTCGCCTCAGGCACTGCATATTGACACCACACTCATCCCCCTTGCACCAGGGAAGGTGATGATCAATCCAAAAAACATAGATCCGACAAAGCTTCCTGCCTTCTTTAAATCATGGGATGTTCTGATTGCACCTCAACCTAACTCAGTCCCCAGAACACTATATGGGACGGAAGTAATCAGCCAGTGGGTGAACATGAATGTCATCAGTTTAGACGAAGAGCGAGTCATCGTTGAAAAATCCCAAGAGTCCATGATCAGAGCATTGAAGGACTGGGGTTTTAAACCAATTCCATGCACATTTGATGATTACTATCCTTTCTTAGGTTCTTTCCATTGCGCGACCCTGGATGTCCGCAGGCGTGGCGTACTTCAGTCTTATTCTTAACGATATTCTATGTTGATCAGGGAACCTGAGCGTTGATCGCACTCTAGTGTATACGGGGAAAATCAAGGGTTAAACTTTTGGAATGTCAAAGCTTTGATTTTCCCTTTGAATTATGGAAATTACTGATTTCAATCCCCTTGCAGGAATAACAACCAAGGTAATAATAGTGAATTCCCTCGAAACAAATAATGGTAGTAAAAGTGTGCTTCATCCTATTCCTGTTGCTATCGTTGGAATGGGCAGTCTTTTTCCAGAAGCAAGAACTGTAGGAGAGTTTTGGGATAACGTTTTATCACGAAAAAACTGCATTAGAGAAATTGTTGATAAAGACCCTAAAGATTATGAAGGGTACTGGAGGATGGATGAATACTTCGATCCAGACCCCTTAGCTCCAGATAAAACCTATGGAAAAACTGGTGCTTTTCTTCCACAAGTAGAGTTTGATGCTATGGAATTTGGCATCCCACCGCTTCAGATGGAATCAATCAGTTTAGTACAGCTGATGGCACTGCTGGTGGCTAAACAGGCTTTAGCAGATGCTGGCTATACCCGCGATGAGTCCACATCTGCAAAGCGTGATAGAACAGGAGTTATTCTTGGGGTTGGAGGTACTGGCGTTACCGGATTTAAACTTGCCACTAGAAGTGATTTCCCCTCATGGGAAAAGGTGATTAGAAATTTTTGTTTGCCAGATGAAATAGTTACTGCCATCATGGAGAAACTGAAAAATTTGTACGCAGGTTGGCAAGAAAGTAGTTTCCCAGGTTTATTAGGTAATGTGGTGTCCGGTCGGATTACTAGCCATTTCGATCTGGGAGGAACAAACTTTAGTGTTGATGCAGCTTGCGCTAGCAGCTTGGCTGCGTTTAAGATGGCGATCGCAGAACTAGCTGATGGTAGTTGTGATGCAGTATTAACCGGTGGAGTCAACGTAGATAACACAATCTTAGCCTACTTGTGTTTTAGTAAGACTCCTGCACTTTCTCAGGAAGGTCGTTCGCGTCCCTTTGATGAAGCCTCAGACGGCATCGTTATTGGTGATGGGATAGGAATGGTTGTTCTGAAACGTTTAGAGGATGCAGAAAGAGACAAAGACAAAATCTATGGTGTTATTAGAGGCATGGGTGCTTCTAGCGACGGTCGTGCCAAAAGTATTTATGCTCCAAGATTTGAAGGGCAAGTAAAAGCTTTAAAGAGGACTTATGAGCGAACTGGAATAAACCCCAAGCAGATTCAGTTAGTTGAAGCACATGGAACGGGAACAATTGCTGGAGACCTTTGCGAATTTAGAAGCATTAGTTCAGTATTTAGTGAATACAAAGTTCCCAAATCTTCTGTAGCTTTAGGTAGTATAAAGTCACAAATAGGACATACCCGCATCGCTGCTGGTACTGCTTCTTTGATCAAAACTACATTAGCGCTTCATCATAAAATTTTGCCGCCGACAATTAATATTAATCGACCAAACCCACAATTTGATATTGAGAACACCAGTTTTTATTTAAATACCGAAACCAAACCCTGGATTCAACCTATTGATGGGTCGAAACGTAGGGCAGCTATTAGCTCTTTTGGGTTTGGAGGCACTAATTTTCACATGGTGTTGGAAGAATATCAGCAGGAACATCATGGCAAATATAGAATGCACAATGTTCCTGATATTGTAATCATCCAAGCACCCGATCGCAATACTTTGTTCGATATATGTGAGGATTTATTACATAAATTTAAAGCAGAAGGAGGGAGGAATTGTTATCATCAATATCTCAACGACTATAGAAACAAAAATATTCAGCGTAACTGGGCAAGAATTGGTTTTGTCAGTGAGTCTTTGGAACAAACAATAGAATACCTCCAGGAAGCGATATTTAAATTGCGTTATAACGCCAAAAACTCCTGGCAGCATCCCAAGGGGATCTACTATCGCACTCAGGGCATTAACTTGAAAGGAAAGATTGTAGCTTTATTCCCAGGCCAGGGTTCACAATACGTGAATATGTTGGCAGATATCGCCAACAACTATCCTGAAATGCGTAGTTCTTTATCACGGGTGAATCAACTTTTATATAAATATGAGCAGAGAGTTTTATCTGATATTATTTATCCATCGGCTGCTTTTGATGAAACTACCCGAAAAAAACGAAAACATGAACTAACAAAAACGGAATATGCACAACCGGCTATTGCTGCCATCAGTGCAGGAATTTACAACATACTTAAAAAAGCAGGGTTTAAACCTGACTTTACCATCGGTCATAGTTTTGGTGAGCTTACTGCTCTTTGGGCATCAGGAGCTCTTAGTGATGAAGATTTTTATAAACTTGCCATAGCTAGAGGACGTGCTATGGGTTCTGAAAACTCGCCGAGCCAGGAATCGGGTTCGATGTTGGCGGTTCATGCCCATGAAGAGCAAATCAAAAGCATCACGGCTGATTTTGGTGATATTAAAATTACCAACTATAATTCAAGTTCCCAGATAGTTTTAGCAGGCTCGATTAAATCTATACAAGCGCTACATTATATCTTTCAACGTGAGGGGATTGAATCCGCTTTTGTTGCTGTTGCCAATGCCTTTCATACTGATTTCGTCAGATATGCTGCTGAACCAGTTGCCAAGGAAATTGCTAAAACTAACTTCCAATCGCCTTCTATTCCTGTTTATTCCAACGTCACTGCCGAAGCTTATCCTGACAAACCAGAAAAAATCAAAACTATACTGGCATCTCACTTGCTAAACCCAGTTGCTTTCAGACAAGGGCTAGAAGCAATTTACGAGCAAGGAGGTTCTGTATTTATTGAAATTGGGCCTAAAAGTGTATTAACTAGCTTTGTCAGCGATACTTTCAAAGGACGAGATCATGTAGCGATCGCGGTTAATCCACGTTCGCCAAAAAGTTCGGAATACGAATTCCGCCGCTCTATAGTTCAGCTTTTGGTGGCTGGTCTTGAACTTCAAGATATCGATCCTTATCAGATGCCAAAACCCACTGAAGAACCCAAACCTCAGAGAAGTTTACCCATCACTATAGATGGTGGGATTTATCTAAACCCGAAAACAAAAGAACTTAGACAGAAAGCGCTTTTGGAAAAAGAGTCTTCACTAATAGATGCATTTATCCAAAAGAAAACGCTATCTAAATAGCAATATTATCATCCCAAAATAGATGTAAAGCTGAGGAAAAGTCATGGATATAACAAGAGACACAGTAGGAAATGCGACCGCTATTTCCTTTGAACAAGAGGAAAGCAGTTCTATAGAACAAAACTACGCTCCAACATACAATTTAGGAAATCAAACTGTGATTATGAACAAAATTCAAGCTCAGAATATGTTAACTGCCGTCCATCAGCAGTTCCATCAAAATCAGGGAAAATATATAGATTTGCTGTCCAAAGTGGTTGAATATCAAGCGGTTTTGCTTGAACAATCTGAAAATAGTTCTGTCTATCCCAAAGCGATGCAAAATCTAGAGCAAATGTTACAGATTTTGCAAAACAATCAGTTTAACTATCATGCTAATCACGAAGCCTATTTACAAAGCCAATTGGCTTTAATCCGAGGAGAGGAGTTTACACCAAATATAACCAATACTCTTGATGATTCTTCTGCGCTCCGAGTACCCAGCGTACTAAACGATTCTATCTCCGAAACTGAAAAAGTGCTTCCTTCTACAAAGTCAGAAGAGCAAAAGACTGTAAACCCATCAGATCGTCAATCAGCCAGAATTATAGTTACACCTCCAGTAACGGAACAGTTACCTGAGGTTGCTCCTTCATCCAATGGGATGAATGGTAATTCACCTCGTCAAGTAGCCAACGATATTATCTCCGAAACTGAAAGAGTGCTTCCTCCTACAAAGTCAGAAGAGCAAAAGACTGTAAACGCATCAGATCGTCAATCAGCCAGCAGTAGGACTGCATCTGCAACAGGTTCACCTAAAGCTACCTTAAGGTCGATTATCCTCACCTCAGAATCCATTAATCATTCTGTAGAGACTAAGAAGCCAGAAGAGCAAAAAACTGTCAAGGCATCGACTAGTCAATCAGACAGTAATGCGCCTGCATCTGCAACAGTCTCACCTAAGGCTACTCCTAGCTCAGAGCCTGTTACCATGATCTCAGAAAATATTAGTCATCCCGTAGAGAGTACTTCTTCTGCAAATGATTTAAGTACTCCCGCTCTATCATCAACAACCTCTATTAGTGTTACTCAACTCAGTAATCGATTGTTAGCGGTAGTCAGCGACAAAACTGGTTATCCCGTTGATATGCTGGATTTAAGTATGGACTTAGAAGCAGATTTGGGCATTGATTCAATTAAGCAGGTACAGATATTCGCATCTATGCAGGAGGAATTCCCGAATATCGAACTAGATACTGAAATGCTGGCAGAGCTGCGAACACTTGCTCAAGTTATTGACTACATGAAGGATTACTTATCTACCGACCAAACAACGCCACTGTCAAACGATTTTCATGAGCATGGGGCTATCGAAAGACAGCTCGTAAAAAAAAATTAGTCAGTAAACCCGATCAAGGAGAGGTGCGATTAGCTGAGGGTTGTACGTGGCTGATCGCCGAGGGAGGAAACGGCTTAGGAATTGCTTTAGCAGAAAAGCTGTCTGGGGAGGGTCATAGAACAATCATTCTAAACTTCCCTGCCCATTTAATCTCTAATCAATGGAATGCTCACAATATGATTGACGTAGTAAACCTTAGTGATGCAACAGAATCGCACCTCAAGAAAACCCTAAGTACAATTCAAGAAAAATTTGGTCAGATTGGAGGATTCATCCACTTTCATCCATCGGCTAAAACCGCAGCATCAATAAGCGATCTTTTTCGTGAGGACGATAAAGAAATAGTCAAATTAGTCTTTCTAATTGCTAAACATCTCAAAGATTCTCTAAATGCAACTGCAAAACATGGTATGAATGCCTATTTTCTAACTGTTACCCAGTTTGACGGTCAGATGGGAACGTCCGGTGAAAAAGCTTATTCTATTCTTGGCGGTGGCTTATCAGGTTTGGTCAAATCTTTACACCGTGAATGGGCAAATGTTTATTGCCGTCATATCGATTTAGAGCCTAGTATCAGCATTGACGAAGCTGCAAACATAGTAATTGAGGAAATGGCAGATTCAGATACTGGTTTGTTAGAAGTTGGGCGTACTAAAACAGAGAGAATGACTCTAACACTGGAATCTATTAAGAGTTTTGCTTATAATCGCCAGGAAACGCCCGATTCTCACAGTGTATTTTTAGTTAGTGGTGGTGGACGTGGTATTACTGCTGACTGTGTAGTGGAACTTGCTGTAGCCTATAAATCCAAATTCGTTTTATTGGGACGTACAGCTTTGCAGCCTTGCGAACCTGATTGGGCTAAAGACTGCACTGATGAAAACGAACTCAAAAAGCGTATTTTTCAGGACTTCATCCAAAAACGAAAGAAACTAACTCCTGTTGAAGTCAACAAAGTTCTATCTTCTTTAAGATCGCAACGTGAAATTCAAACTACTTTAGCTCGTGTCAAAAGCTGCGGTGGAGAGGCAATTTACATCAGTGCAGATGTTACCAATAAAACCGAGCTAGCAAAGCAGCTTGAGGGAGTTGAAGAAAATATAGGAGTGATTACAGGAATCATCCACGGGGCAGGGAATATAGCTGATAAGCGAATTGAGAAAAAATCCCAAGAAGATTTCCATAAAGTACTCGAACCTAAGATTAAAGGATTAGAAAATTTGCTCAGTATTTTCAATCCAGAAAAGTTGAAATATATCTTTCTATTTTCTTCTGTAGCTGGCTATTTCGGAAATGCAGGTCAAACTGATTATGCTGTTGCTAACGAAATCCTCAATAAATTTGTTTATTCTTTCAAATATCTCTTTCCAAAAAGTCGTGTTGTTTCGATAAACTGGGGCCCTTGGGAACGGGGAATGATAGATCCAACTCTGAAAAATTATTATCAACAGCAAAAAATAGACCTTATTCCTGTTGAGGTGGGAGTTAAATTCTGTCGAGATGAATTCATGATTGCCAACGATGGTGCTAGAGAGCAAATTGTTGTTAGTGGCCCACTTAGTATCCCGACTAATCCTTCTCTACAAGACTTATCAGTAAAAAATACACGGCGAATTATAGAAATAGGTGATAATCCCTTTTTAAAAGATCATGTGATTGGAAATAATGCGGTTTTACCAGCAACTTGTGCTGTTAACTGGATGGTGAAATCTTGCGAGGATATTCTACCGCACTATAAAGTTAGAGTTATTGACAACTTCAAGGTGTTCAAAGGAATTATTTTTGAACAAAGCTATCATAATGAGTATTTGACTAATGTGACTAACCTTGATATTCAAGATATAGCACGTCCATTTGAAGTACGAATAAGTAATCAACCAACAGAAAAAAATCATTTTATTTATTCCTATGGCGCTAAACTCTGGTTTGAAAAAGAGTGGAGTGAGATGCCTATTTACAAAAACCTAGATATTCAAACAGATGGTAAATCCTATGCACTATATGGGGAAGGAAGTGTCTTGTTTCACGGCAAGACTTTCCAGGGAGTAAAAAAAGTTTTGCACCTCAATGAACGCAAGATTACTTCACTCTGTAATTTGCGTGTTGTTGAGCAAAAACAACAGGGACAGTTTCCTGTTAATTCTTTCAATCCTTACTTAGCTGATGTCCAATTGCATAATGTATTGCTCTGGACTTATCATCAATTAGGTGGGGGCTGTTTACCGATGAGTTTTGGAAAAATTGAACAATTCCAGCCTCTGGATTTCGAGCAAGACTTCTACGTTTCAACTGAGATAATTTCGAGCAAGAATAATAGTGTAACAGCCAATTTTTTTGTACATAATGAAAATGGAAAAATCTATATTCAATGGACTAATATTTCTTACTATATTGTGAAAAAGCTACAAACATTGTTTTAGTGAAAGACTTGATATTAAGGTAAAGGTACGTAAGTCTAATGAACGAGATTGCTATTATTGGAATAGGTTGTTTGTTTCCAGGCGCGAATAACCCTGAAGAATTCTGGAAAAGTTTAATGAATGGCATAGATGTCACTTCTGAACTTAGTAGAGAAGAAATGGGTAGGGATCTGTCGCTTTACTACCATCCAGAGCTAGGAACGCCAGACAAAATTAGCTATACCAAAAATGGTTATCTTCGCGGATTTAGTTTTGACCCTTATGGGTATAGAGTGCCCCATGAAGAGCTAATTGCTCTGGATAGAATATTTCATTGTTCCCTCTATGCAGCGAAGGAAGCCCTTAAAGATAGTGGCTATTTTAATAATGAAGAACTGTTAAATAAAACAGGACTAATTTTCGGGAATCTTTCTTTTCCAACCGAGTATTCTAGCAAATTATTTTCATCGATGCACTTGAAAGCATTGGAGTATTTTGTTAGAAAACTCTTGAGTCATCAAAGTTTCCATTTTGACAATCCAGCATCGAAACTCAATATTTCTCTCGACAACGCTATAACTGCTAGCTTGCCAGCTAGTATTGTCTGTAGAGGTTTGGGACTTGGAGGAATTCGCTACACAATCGATTCTGCTTGCGCCAGTTCCTTAAATGTTATGGAACTAGCTTCTTATCACCTGAATACGGGGCAAGCAGATATGATGCTTGCGGGGGCAATCTGCTGTCCTGAACGCCTTCATGTGATTCATGGCTTTAATGTGCTTCATGCTTTCCCCAACCAGGGAAAAAGTATCCCTTTCGATCGCTCATCCGAAGGCATCAAAACAGGAGAAGGAGGAGGTATTTTTGTTTTAAAGCGACTCTCGGATGCGGAACGAGATGGCGATCGCATATATGCTGTAATCGAAAACATCGGCTTATCCAATGATGGCGGAGGGAAACACATCCTGAGTCCGTCCAAGAAGGGACAATACCTTGCCCTAAAAAGGGCTTATGAGCATTCCGAACCAGTAGATTATATAGAATGCCATGCAACTGGAACCCCTTTGGGCGATCGAACGGAACTGAATTCCCTAGAGGAATTTTTTGCAGACAAGCAGAGAGTACCAATGCTAGGAGCCAATAAAGCCCATACAGGTCACATGCTAACAGCTTCTGGGATGGCCAGTATGATCAAAGTCATCTGGGCAATGAAAGAAGGAATCATTCCAGCTACTATTGGCATTAAAGATGCGATCGCATCTGAGCATAAGGGTATAAATTCTGCAAATATCATCCAAGAACATACCCCCTGGACTCAGACAAACCGACCGAAAAGAGCCGGGGTTAATGCATTTGGTTTCGGCGGAACTAACGCCCATCTGATTCTAAGAGAATATATCCCGGCAACCACTAAGACGGTTCCTGCGATCGGCCACTCAAAACAAACTGAACCAAGTGCCCTAGCTATTGTGGGGATGCATATTCAAATTGATACTGTCGATGGAATTGATGCTTTTGCCCAGGCGCTCTATCATAATCGGGAAGTGATGGCATCCTTGCCACCCTCGCGTTGGTCAGGGGCTGAGGAGACGCTGCTGAAACCTGCACCAAAAGCAGCCTATTTGGAAAAAATTGATTTTGATTGTGCCGCGTTCAAAATACCCCCTAATGAAACGGGGCCTCTATTATTTGACCATCTATTCATGATGAAAGTTGCTGATTTGGCTTTGCATGATGCTGGTTTTACCCAAGAGGAGCGTTTTAGCAACACAGCCGTCATCATTGCCACAGAAATGAATCTCACCACTCACCGCACTATTACCCGGCTCGACATACCTTGGTACTTACGGGAAAGTCTGAAGAAATCCAACATTCAATTAACAGATGTCCAGATAAGTAAACTGGAATCTATTTTGAAAGATAGTATTTCATCTGGCTTCTACGTCGAAGGAATGACGGGATTGATTGGAAATTTAGTGGCGAGTCGTATTTCAGCCCTATGGAATTTTACAGGGCCAGCTTTTACGGTGTCAGCACAAGAAAATTCTGTATACAAAGCAATTGAAGTCGCGCGATTACTATTAGACTTTGGCAAAGTGGATGCTGTATTAGTAGGAGCTATAGACCAAGCAAGTGGTTGGGAGCACGTAGAATGGTGCAGAAAGTTTTACGACACTCCTCTGACTTTTGGTGAAGGTGCAGGTGCGATCGTGCTTAAGCGAGCAGCAGAGGCACAAAAAGCTCAAGACAGGATTTACGCCAAGATTGAATCTCTAGCGATTGTCCAAAGCAATAGAAATGAAGCACAATCTGATTGCGTGTGTCAAGCGGCTATAAGTGCCTTGGCAGAAGCTAAAGTTAAACCTGAAGACGTGGAGTATATAGAGCTAAGTCAAAATGGTTTAGTAGTCGCACAAGACAGCGATGAAATAGCGGGATTGAACAAGCTCTATTCTCTTACTCAAAAACAGGTCGGTTCAGTTAAAACCAATTTTGGTAACAGCTTTGTCTTATCAGGCATGGCAAGCATCATAAAAATGTCTCTTTGTCTTTATCATCGTTTTCTCCCAACCGTGTCTTTACAGCAGTCTAGTCAATCATGGGAGCTATCAGATCAGAAACTTAAACGGTTTGCTGCTGTTAACGCCATGAGTAATGATTACTCTTGTGTTCATCTGATTTTGGGCGAAGGTCATTATTCGAAACTTCAGCAAAACAATGATCGAGTGCTACCTGACATTACTCCTCGCAAGCGAGTAATTAAAACCTTGTTAAATGGCACAGCAAGGATGGGAGATATTATCCTTAGTGAAGATAATCTACAGCAATTTAAAAACATAAGTTTGGAAATTTTTATGAACCCAGCCAAGCATTTAGAAAAAGCTCAACTTCCTTTGTTGAACTATAAACAATTACTTACAAAAAGCAGTGTTATATCAAACGCGAATTTACAAAATTTATTTTTAGAAATTCAATCTGTCTTTTATGAAGAATTGAACCGCAGTTTAACCAATAATATATCTCTGATAGAAAAGACAACGTTATTCCGAGACTCTGTTAATATATCAGAAAATAAAGCTTTGGAAAGTATACCTCATATTCCAGATAATCCTATTAATGCTGATAGCATAGTGGCGGATATTGAATCAAAAAATTTGGTTTGGAGTCTAGAACAGATTACTGAAATAGTCGAGGGTAAAATCTCTAATGTCCTCGGAGATTATTATCAAAAAATGGATTCTTATCCCATACGTACACGCACACCTTCGCCGCCATTTATGTTCGTCAGCAGAGTGACCAAAATGACAGCAAAACGAGGTAAATTGGAACCATGCACAATAGAATGGGAGTATGATATTCCTTCAGACAGCTTTTATGCAAATAATAATGTACTAACTGGATTGATTCCCTTTGAAGCTTCTCACACAATGCTTTTAGCGCTTGCTTACATAGGTTGTGACATGATGTTTGAAGGAAAACTACGTTACCGTGCTTTAGATAGCCAAGTTGAGATTTTAGGTGAGCTTCCTCAGCCAGGAGATACGATACGCGGAGAAGTATTTATTTATAGTCTGATAAAATCTAAAAATAATTTGCTCCTTCAATACGAATATAATTGCTATCATGGAAGTCAAAAGTTAATAGTATGCAAAGCCATTTCAGGTTATTTTTCAAAAGCAAATTTAAATAATTCTAAAGGCTTACCTATATTTGCTAAGTCCAAAGCAGAAACTATTTTAAAACAACATTTTAGACCTTACCTTACTTGCGATAAAACAAAGTTCAGTGATGCAGAGATTCAAGCTTTGCAAGCAGGTGATTTTAGTCTCTGTTTTAGTGATGCTTACCTTACGAAAAAGCCTTTTGCCCTTAGCAGTAGCAAACTGCTGATGATTAGTAGAATCTTACAAGTAGTTCCTCAAGGAGGATTGTGGGGACTAGGGCAAATTTTGGGTGAATTAGATATAGATCCCCAACATTGGATATTTGAAGCGCACTTTAAAAACGATCCTGTTATGCCAGGAACAATGCTAGTAGAAGGCTGTAGCCAAGTTATATTCTTCTATATGTATTATTTAGGTCTACATACAAAGTTTGAGTCATTCAAATTTACCTACTGTGAAAATCTGAAAAGTAATGCAAAATTTCGCGGTGAGGTAAGTAAGGAAGCAAATAAAGTCCAATTTCGGATAACGGTAAAAGAAATTGGTGATTCTCAAGACCCTTATGTTATTACAGTTGCAGAAATTATTCACAATAATAAAGTTCTTGGTATTTGTGATAATTTGGCTGTAAAACTTGTAGAACACAATATCTGATTGGATTGAAAAATCTAAAATAAGAGGAGAAAAATATGTCGATAGCAAATGAATTAGCTCAAAATAAAATTAACAATGAAAGTGACTCTCCTACAACAAGTGGATGCGTTGTTAACTCATACAATGAATGGGATCCATTAGAGGAAATTGTTGTTGGTAGGCTAGAAGGTGCTAGTAATCCTCCTAGACATATAGCTTTGCTAGGTGGTATTCCCGAAAAGCTTTACAATCTTCTTCTGATTGGAGGTGGCTATAGAATTTCCCAAAAATGGGGTATTGACCTAGCACAAAAAGAATTGGATGAGTTTATCCATATTCTTGAATCAGAAGGTGTTAAAGTCAGACGCCCTAGTATAGATGATTACCATAGAAAATTTTCTACCCCACATTGGTCATCTAGGGGTTTTTGTGCAGCTTGCCCTCGAGACTGTTTTATGGTCATAGGCAATGAAATAATTGAGGCACCTATGTCATGGAGATGCCGTTATTTTGAACGTCATGCCTATTATTCACTATTTAAGGAATATTTTGAGCAAGGAGCTAAATGGACTTCTGCTCCAAAGCCTCCTCTACTAGATTCTCTATACGATAAAAAATATAGGGTTCCTAAAGATGGAGAACCGATGCGATATGTAATCAATGAATCTGAAGTAGTTTTCGATGCAGCCGATTTCACCCGTTGCGGTAGAGATATTTTTGTAACGAAGAGTAATGTAACTAATGACGCGGGAATTAGTTGGGTAAGACGTCATTTGGGAGAACAATTTAATGTTCATATTATTGAGACGCAGTCAAAGCAGCCCATGCACATTGACACTACATTTGTGCCACTTGGCCCGGGGAAAGTGATGATTAATCCCAAATACATTGACATTGACAAGTTACCATCAATTTTAAAATCGTGGGATATATTTGTGGCACCGGAACCAGTCATTATTAAAGGAGGCTTTTTTAATGAAACAGCTGCTTTGTGCAGTACGTGGTTAAGTATGAATGTTTTACTACTGGATGAAGAGAGGGTAATATGTGAAAAATCTCAAGAACCAACAATTCGTGCTTTAAAAGATTGGGGATTTAAACCAATACCGTGTAGCTTTATGCAGTTTAATCCCTTTGGAGGTGCGTTTCATTGTGCAACTTTAGATATTAGACGCCGTGGTACATTACAATCTTATTTTTAATCGCTTCACCAGGGCGTACACAAATAGAAGTGATTTCAATCAGCTAGGTGAAGTTTAAATACTATTTTTACTTGAGGCTGAACCTAGTTATGAATTAGTTGTAAATCCCTTTTAAGTTGATTTAATTTGGACTTAATTATGAACTTTCCTTCAAGCTTGTCGGCACAAACTCAGAGGCGCAAGGCAGATCATCTACGGATTTGTCTAGAGGAGGATGTGCAATTCCATCAAATAACGAATGGACTGGAACGCTATCGGTTTACCCACTGTTGTTTACCTGAACTTGAGCGTGATGAAATTAACCTGACAACAACGTTCCTAGGAAAACAGCTAGGCGCACCACTGTTAATTTCTTCCATGACTGGTGGGACAGAACAGGCAAGAATAATTAACCATCGCCTCGCGACTGTTGCCCAGCACTACAAAATAGCTATGGGGATTGGTTCTCAGCGAGTGGCAGTGGAGAAACCTGAGCTTGCTAGTACGTTTGCCGTGCGATCGCTTGCCCCTGATATTCTCTTATTTGCTAACTTGGGCGCTGTCCAACTCAACTACAACTACGGGCTGGATGAATGTCTGCGTGTGATTGATTTGCTCCAGGCTGATGCTTTAATTTTGCATTTTAATCCTCTGCAAGAGTGCATCCAGCCCAGAGGCGATACTAACTTTCGGGGATTACTGGACAAAATTGCTAAATTGTGTGGTCAATTGCCTGTGCCTGTGATTGCTAAAGAAGTAGGCAATGGTATATCGGCTGCAATGGCTGAAAAACTGATAGCAGCAGGAGTAGCAGCAATTGACGTTGCTGGTGCTGGTGGCACATCTTGGGCAAAAGTGGAAAGTGAACGGGCGGAAAATGAAAAACAGCGACGGTTAGGAATGACTTTTGCTGATTGGGGTTTGCCAACAACTGAGTGCATTACTAGTATTCGTGCCGTTGCCCCAGAAATTCCTTTAATTGCCTCCGGGGGATTGCGTCATGGCTTGGATGTGGCAAAGGCGATCGCTCTAGGAGCCGATCTTGCTGGTCTAGCATGGCCTTTTTTACAAGCCGCAGCTGAATCAGAAGCTGCACTTTATTCCCTAGTTGAGGTATTAATTGCCGAAATTACTACTGTGTTATTCTGTACTGGCAACGCTAACCTAAAGCAATTACGCTATTATCAAGGATTACAACGATTAGAATAGCTATCAACTTTCTGATGGCAGATTTTTGGGCGTGAGGTGTGGAGTATAAATGCAGTTTCGTACGCTTTTTGTACATCCATGACGGCTATACATTTTATCATCTTTTTATTGAGTAGGAAGAATATTTAATTAGTAAAATTTACTAAATGAATGAGAAAATGGAGCATTGTGGTGCTTATTCTCTCATTCTCCATATCAACCTTAATTACATTCTTATTGTTAATAATTTTGCTGTGATTAACAATAACATTAGTTGGGTAAGACAACACAAACAAGCATATATGTATAAAAAAATATTCTCTGATTTTCGTTCTCCAGACTGGCAGAAAACAACAATTTCATACTATCAGGCATTAAAAGCTGCGCGTGTGCTATTAAAATGCGATCACCTATTACGGATGATCGGCTACACGGAAACAGAGTTTAAAATTATATATCCTTTATTATTGCACTTAGAAGCATATGTATATAGTGGTGATTTAAAATATGAAGAACACCAAAGCCAGGGGACTCTTTATACAGAAAACACATGGAAAAAAAATATAGAAACACTTTTAAAGATTTATGAGATTTATGATTGGGAAATACAAAGTGAGTTAGATAATCTAGAAAAATATTTTCTCCAGGAAAGTAGACTTTTATTAGGAGAAATAGAAATAAACGAACAAGTTATCTTAGATATATTTTATATTCGCTCTTCAGATATCTATATGCTACTAAGAGTAGTACATAAGCTAAAAGACATTCCATACAACGAAGATTTATTCAAGCTTTTGAAACCTTTGCTGGTCATCGAAGAAATTAGGGATGATTTAGAGTCATATGAGAAGGATGTTGCAGGAAACAGTTTTAATACTCTGCGACTTTATGTGCAACTCTACGGCAAACTGCAAGCAGCACAAAAACTAAGAGAGATGAGATGCCGAATAATACACAATGCTATTGATAACCTAGCAAAAGCAGATAAGCGA
Organism: Nostoc sp. ChiQUE01b; assembly: GCF_034531255.1. Lineage (NCBI taxonomy): Bacteria > Bacillati > Cyanobacteriota > Cyanophyceae > Nostocales > Nostocaceae > Nostoc > Nostoc sp. ChiQUE01b. Next base: position 30,714 of record NZ_JAVRBM010000028.1, read on the forward strand.
AGTATCGTTCAATTTTGGATTGCTGTTCTAAAAATAGATTTAGGAATACCTTTTATCTTTCATAGCATACTAAATTTAGTTCCAGGCTCGCTGCTTGTTTATTGTGCAAAGCTACTACTTATTAATGATGATAAATATTACGGAGCAATACCGCAGGCAATAGACGAACCTAGAATCCCAGAGTAAAAAAAGAGCGATATATGATAAATAGCAAACGGATTGTCTTGTCAACTTTCGATTCTCTTGGTGATCTGCATCCGGCAATGGCACTCGCGCTGGAATTACAGACCCGTGGACATCACGTCGTCATTGCTACTACCGAAGCTTACCGTTCTAAAAGTCTCAACAAGGAGACTCAAACAGTATGAATTTATCTACTAATTATTGTAATGTTTTATACACTTATTTCGTCACCCGGTCTGATATTGCTGTTGCGATTTTCCCTCAGCTTTTTCCATCGGTACTGGGTTCAGGGGGTTTTGCTCCTCCTAGCATTGCTATTTCAACTAGCCTTCGATCTGCTTCTTCCCTTTGCTTATAAGTTTATCTTTGATCGCCTCATACCTACTGGTGATACTCGCTTTCTTGCACTCTTACTAGGCGGACTGGTTGTTGCCTTCATCATTCATTCCCTAGCTAGCATCAGTCAGGATTATCTCAGCGCCCTAATAGGATCTGGTATTTTGAAAGATATACGGCTCAAAATGTTCAATCATTTGCAGCACCTCTGTTTGAGTTTTTACACTCGCGTTCAGATGGGTGAACTTATGTCTCGGTTCTCCAGCGATGTGATTGATATCGAGAGAGCGATCGCAATTTATCTTCCAAAGGGAATCCATAATATATTTTTGATGATTCTTAGCACCCTCCTACTCTTCGTTGTAGAATGGCGGCTAGCTTTGGTGACTTTGGTCGCATTACCCATAATCTTCATCGGACCACATTTATTTGGAAAACAGGTAACCAGTACTAGTTATAGATTCAGGCAGGACGAGGCTAAGGTTTTAAGTACAATTCAAGAGAATATCAATGCACAACCTGTAATTCGGAACTTTGGATTGCAAAAGTTAATGCTATTCAAATTCCAAGAGCAACTGGTTGTCCTATCGCACAGTAGCCTACACAGTAACTTTTTCAGCCTTTTACTAGGGAGGTTCTCGCTCCTGAGCATCTACTTTCTTCAAATATTAATCTTTGGTGTTGGTGCATTTTTGGCTATTTATGGCTATCTAACTACAGGGGCACTAGTTGGGTTTCTCAGCCTTCTCATCAACGTGAATGTTGCAGTTGATGGCATAACTCAACAAGTACCTGCCCTGATTCAGGCTACAACTGGGATACTACGAGTTAAACAGCTGCTGGCTGAACAATCTACGATTACAGATGCAGTTGATGCAGTACCACTACCACCCCTGGCAAAAGAGATTCGGTTTGAAGATGTAACCTTTAGCTATTCGGGAGTACAGGCCAACCTGGACAAGGTGAGCTTTACGATTCGAGTCGGTCAGTCTGTAGCTTTTGTTGGTCCTAGTGGTTCCGGCAAGAGTACAGTCCTCAACCTACTCATGCGGTTCTACGATCCTAACCACGGTTCAATGCTCTTTGACGGTCACGATCTGCGGCAGGTTAGTCAAGCATCACTACGGACGCAGATAAGCGCTGTCTTCCAGGAAACGTTCCTTTTCAACACCACAATTCGCGAAAATATCTGCCTGGGTAAGCCCGATGCAACCGATGCAGAAATAGAAGCAGCCGCCAAAGCAGCAGAAATCCATGACACGATCCTAAGTTTTCCTCAGAAATATGACACCTGCGTGGGCGAGAGGGGTGGGCAAATCTCAGGTGGACAACGGCAGCGAATTGCTATAGCGCGTGCAATTTTGCGTAATCCAGCAGTACTTGTACTTGACGAGGCAACTTCGTCATTGGATCCGGAGTCGGAATCGGCCATCAATACTACCCTATTAAATTTAGCAAGAGGCCGTACTGTCATCTCTGTAACTCATCGGCTTACTTCTGTTGTAAAGTCAGACTGCATCTTTGTACTTGAAGGAGGAAAACTGATTGAACAAGGTACTCATGAAGAGTTACTCAATCTTCGAGGTCTGTATTATCGGCTTTGGTGGAAACAAAGCCAATAATACAGGGGAACAAAACTTAAGCTTTAACTATACAACCTTGGTTTCAGAATTAACTTGATAGTAATGATACTACCTTGTAAAAACTTGACAAAGTAGCCCTAACAACCCTATGGAAAAGTATGTTCCACAAAACATCAACAAGCCCATTCTAGGCAGTCAGAGCGAAAAAGTTCAATACTTTAAGGATATATCGCCGGAGGTTTGGAACTTCCAAATTGATAGTTATCATATTTGTAAACACTGGCTCAAAGCCCGTAGTGGTTCTAACTTAAACAATGAGGATGGTGAACACTACCAACGTATTGTAATGGTCTTGAAGGAAATAGCTAAACTGACGGAAGAAATTAAGATAGCGATTCAATCTGACCAGTTAAAGAAGCTGTGTATTTTTGAAAACGTACAAGCAATCATTGTAGAGAAGTTAGGAATTGAGCCAGACCAAGTCATCCCTTTAGCAAATTTTGCCAATGACTTGGAAGTAGATTCTTTAGGTACAGTAGAACTAATTATGGCCTTTGAGGAAGCCTTCAAAATTGAAATTTCCCCTCAAACTGCTAAAACCCTTTTGACAGTACAACATGTCATTAATTACATTAGCGCTCTTTTATTACTCTGAAAAAATCAAATATTTGTAGGTTGGGTTGAACATTCGTGTTACCCAATCAAAATCAAGGGTTCTTGGTGTTGGGTTTCGTTGCTCAACACAACATACGCTTATATTTATAAAAACTAATCAGAAACATTGGTTTCTGATTTTTATCTCGTGAGAGTCATAAAAGAGTGTTAGTCAAAAAATTGAGATAGTTGTCTAATTTTGCTCCCTAACTCTACTAACACTTATTAGGAATTAATCTGATTAACGAAGAACTAAGATGATTGAGCAAGTTTGGGAAAGTTACACTCTGGAAGATATCGGCTACGGGATTAATAGTGGCAGTATAGATCCACGCGAATTAGTTGAGTACTTTCTAACTAAAATTGACCAAGAAACAGAAAAAGACAAAATCTTTACAGAAGTTTTCAGAGAACAAGCTAAAAAGAAAGCAGAGGAAGCATATAGAAGGGCTAATGCTAATACACGGCTTTCACTTTACGATGGTATTCCCCTTGTATGGAAGGATAATTTTGATATCAAGGATAAACCTACAAGTGCAGGGTTGAAGATTTTGCTGGAGAAAGTTGCCAAAAAAGATGCAGTAGCTTACAGGGTATCTGCTGATGCTGGCTTTATTTGTCTTGGCAAGACCAATATGACGGAATTGGCCTTTTCTGGTCTGGGGATAAACCCAACATTTGGGACACCAACAAACCCTTTTGATCGTCAGAACATAAGGGTTCCAGGTGGTTCGTCATCAGGTTCAGCTATTGCTGTAGCAAAAGGTCTATGTTGCGCTGGCATTGGAACTGACACAGGTGGATCAATTCGAACGCCTGCTGCTTGGAATAACTTGGTTGGTTTAAAGACGACTGCGGGTTTGATTTCGACAGAAGGCATTATCCCTCTCAGTCAGACGTTAGATACAGTTGGTTTTATGACTCGATGTGTTGAGGATGCAGCTATTCTGTACCATTTGATTGCCCAAACTGATAAGGTCGATTTGTCAGGTGTCGAGTGCAAGGGTCTCAATTTAATAGTGTGTACAAATACTGTGTGGGACGATATTGATCCTAATATCTCGGCTGTTTTGTATTCTGCTATCGAAGATATTGCAAGAAGAGGGGCGATTATTGAGAGGAGAAGTATTCCAGAGTTTGAAGAAGCGCTCGAACTTATGAGTAAAAAAGGAAATATTGTTAACTATGAAGGAAGCAGAAATTGGAGTGAGTTTTTAGAAGCCAATCCTGGCTCTATTTCACCAGATATATTAGATAGATTTCATGTTGGAGCTAAGACTAAGGAAAGTGATATTCAAGAAGTCTATCAGGGCTTAGAAAACCTCAAAAAGCAGTATTTAAAGAGAACAAATGATTATACTGCTATTTTAATGCCTACGGTAGCAAGTATACCACCAATTATTAGCAAGTTAGAGCAGGATAATAAGAAGTATGCATCAGAAAATTTAATGTCATTAAGAAATACTCGTTTAGCAAACCTTTTTGGACTGTGTGCAATTTCCCTTCCTGTAGGATTTACTCCTTCAGGATTGCCAGTTGGTTTAATGTTGGTAGGTGCCCCGTTTTCTGAGGTGAATCTTTTACACCTAGCTTCATCTATTGAAAAATTGTTTTATGGAAAGTTTAGGCATTTCGGCAAAAGTGTTGAATGTTAATACAAATCAGATAAAAATAGCCCAAAACATGTTAAATTTTGGGCGGAAGATTAAAGTATATCTATTTGATAGTGATTATAAATTCATTTCCCAAGATTGTCAAAGGTATCTTGAGAGGACTGCCAAAAAACGATTATCCAGTATTGAACAGTCGTCTGTTCTTTGAGTGCTGGCTATCTTATGCTATGGATAACAGCTTAACAAGTATGCGAGATTTGTTTAAGAGGTTAAACAACACAGGATTTGAGGTAGATATTTCTACCTTCTCGAAAGCAAATTTACATCGAAGTCAAAAACCGTTTCAAGAAATTTACCAAAAATTAAATGAATTAGTACAGAAGAAAGTTCAAAAAAAGTTACATGATAAATATGCGATTTGTCCAATTGATTCAACAATTATCACTCTCAACACTTTTGTTGTTATGGATACTAGGACACCATCAAGTAAAACTTTTTAGCTCTCTAAATCTAGCTACTGGAAGTCCATCAGATAATTTCATAAATTTTGGACATGACCATAATTATAAATTTGGTTATAAAATGATGTCTAGTCTCCCAATAAATGCCGTTGGGGTAATGGATAGGGGTTTTGCTGGATTAAGATTTATCCAAGAATTAGTACAAGAAAACAAATATTTTGTTTTGCGGATAAAAAACAATTGGAAACTAGAATTTGATGGCTCAAATGGGTTAGTCAAAGTTGGTGTATCTGATGATGCTCAAGCCTATAGGGTAATTAATTTCTGTGATTTAGAAACGAAAACAGAGTTTCGCTTAGTTACTAATTTACCAGCGTTGGGAGAGGCTGCCGTTAGTGATGATGAAATTAGGGATATTTATCGATTACGTTGGGGAGTTGAATTGTTGTGAAAGTTTTTAAAGATGCACTTAAAACTTGACAAATTAATTACTAAGAATGTCAATGGTATCACCATACAGATTTACGTTAGTCTGATAGCTTATCTAATTTTACAGATATTATCTATCCCACAACAATGGGGACATACGCTGTTAGATAAATTCCGCTATTTACAATCTTGTATGTGTCAAAAAACCAGTTATGTTCATTGGTTTGAGGAGATGATGTCATGTTGACTATTTTAAGCTTTTTAAAGTTAGTGTAACTAAATATGTGAAGTTTTGTATTAGGATTCAACATTTCTGGTTTGTACCATTTTAGTGTGGTGCAAGAAAAAGGCAAAGCGGATGACCCAATTAAGTACTTCGCTGCCCCAGAGAATCAAGACGATTGCGTGGTTAAATATCTGCGAAAGCCAGTCTCAATCGCTGATTTATCGCCTTGGACTGCACCCTCGCAGACATTTGTGCAATTATCTTAACCTCTCACTGAGGGGCAGAAATAGACCTGATCGCATGTAATTTTCTAGAAAAAGGCTGAAACATACTTACCAAACTTGATATAAATCTTTCTGAGGAGGGACGGACTGACTCAAGCCTCACGAGAATATGGAAAAAGTGAGGAGAGCTTGTCATAACCGATAAAACCTGTAGTCTGGAGTTAATAATAATGGCCGATGTGACAAATATAGCGACTAAGCTTGCCGATCTAAAGCTTTTTCAGAATGTTCTGTTGGAAAGTGAGCAAAAGTTAATAGCACAGACGGACGACAATACGATTTGTGAGCGGCTCGAAGGAATGATAAAGAGCGATCGCGAAAATCTCGGCATCATCGAAGCAGCTATTTCTAGATACGGCAACGCAGCAGAACCTCGCGACATTACTCAACAACATGCCCAGAAGGTAAGCCAAATGATGAGCGGTTCCGAGCTAACTCTGTATGACAAGTACTTACAGCTTGAGTTGCTAAAGCATCAACAGACAATGACCGGGCTAGTTCTACACAAGGTTGCCCAGTCCTTGAATGATGACCTACAAAATTTGATGGAACCGCTCAACCGAGTTAATTTTGAAAATCGCGCTCACCAAGAGATTCTTAAAGGTGTTCTTTACTTCGTCGGAACGCGAGAGATAGCCGGTAAGGAACCTGACATGGGTCTGTGGGCTAGCATTGAACAGGGAATTGCAGCCCTTAAGGGTGCTGTAAGCAGCGCGGTAAGCTAGTAGCAATGAGTGGCAGAGGGCGCGGGATGCAATGCTGGTTCTGCTTCTATACCGACATGGGTTGCGGGTGGGGGAAGTCGCTGCGTGACTTAATTGGGACTCATCTAAAATATTGGTCGCTACGCTTGTCATCAGGGGCAACAAACTGGTAAACGCACTCCCGGTTTTCCCTCGACCCCAACCGACCGACATAATCCAACTTCAAATCAATTTTCTCGAGTAGTTTCTGAGCGATCGCTACAGGAGTAAGTTTGTCTGAGATACTCACATTCAGGTAATTCTTGATAACTTGCCGATGTTGAACAGCCAGTGCCTTAAACTCCTGCATTCGCTTATCAGACCCCCGCAGTTGAACTTCAGGCGTAAGAAACTCCAAAAGATAGAGATTTTCCAGCAACAACACAGCAGGCAATAGCTGCCCCTTGTTGAAGTCAGGTTTCCAAATCGAATTCTCAAGAGCCTCTAATTGTGATTTGGCTCGTTTAGCATCACGCTTAGTCAGAAACTCGCGCCCCAGCGTCAAATAGTAGTGCATTCTCAGTTGGGGATACCAGCTATCATCATCTTTTTCAACCAAATCAGGGGTTACGTCAATTTCGTAGCGACGAGACAGTTCAGCCTTGCGCTGCTGTTGTCTTTCAGTTTTGGTTTTCGCCCGTTTATCTTGAAGCTTCTTAAGTTCGGCATTAGAGAGTTCATCAGAATTAGCGATCGCTTCACATTCAGCAGCATACAATTAATTGGTCGCTTGCCGCCGTTCGCAAAGCGTCTCGTAGAGAAGGCATCGCTCTGAAGTCCACCCAGAACAAAAGTTCTTGAAAGGTAGATTAGAAGCTGATTTCGTAGGATTGTATTTCCAAGCATAAATCAAGGACTGGTAAGGTTTCTGGAAAACTTTTCGGTCTACTGAAGGTGAAGTAAGCGGGTAAGTTTCACCCACAGCAGAAGGGTGATCGCACTCCGTAAAGTAATGATGGCTACACATAAAATTTTCCGAAGTGAAGAAGCATTTGCAGACACGCGGTTATGTCAGAAGCGGTGGAAGAAGAAGTGCGATCGCTCTTGCTGCGACTGTTAAAACGACTATTTGGTGAAATCGCTTAAAAAGGTTGTTGGAATTAAGATTGCGATCGCGAACTTGAAAAGGTGGTTACAAACAAGATTAACCAAAAGGGTAAATCTCACACAAAAAAGGAGAATGAGTGATCGCTCATTCTCCTTTTTTTTCTAGTTCATCAATTTTATACAAGCAACTGGGCAAACTAAAAATGGACATACTATTAATAAAATTTTTGTCTCGTTCAGAGACGCAGAGGCGTAAAGAAGAGAGCAAGAGTTTTGCCTATTCCAATGCAAACTTCTTTTAAGTACGTTGTGCAAAGCTTTGTACGTCACTAATAGAAAGCTTTGCTAAAAAGTGGATGAATAAATTATTAATATTGTCTCAAATAATTTGAATATATACAATTATTCGTTGAATATGGAAAATATTTGCCAACAAATTCATCAATCCTCTAAGTATGTTAGTTTGTGGCTCACTAAACAGCCTAACGTAAATGAAGAGTCACTGACTGATTGGCTGTTATTTCATATATCTACTAAAGTGCCAAATATCCTGTATCATACTTTTACTCGGATTAAAGAGGCTCGTCAAACTGGGGCAGATTGGGAATGGTGGATTTTATTTCCTCAGACCTATGTACGTTTCCGCGTTCAGGCGAAGAAATTATTAACTGATGATAACTATAAAAAAATAGCCTATACTAATAAGTATGGTCTACAAATTCATAAGTTTTTAGAAGACTCTAAGCGAGCTAATGCAATTTCTCTTTATGCACTCTATAGCCCAGCTATTGACTATGAAATTTGCAATAATCAACTGAGTAATCAAAATGATGGAGTTTTTCTCGCAGGTGGTCAGCAAATCCATAACGCTTTTATTTTAGGTTATCCCCTTAAAGTCACAGCTACTGACATTCTCAAGCTCCCTAGACCATTTTCTTGCTTTGCTTGTTGTCCCTTAATTACAGCAAATGGTGGTGGATTACAGCACTATTTAAAACAATATTTTCAACTTGAAATGACATCAATATCACCAAAATACAATAACTTTAGAGGTCTTCATGATGAGCTTCCAAAGTATTTGTCGTTATTTATTGACCAGGCACGGGTTGGTGTTCCTGAATGGTGGGAAAATGAGTTTCAATTTGAAATGTGTGATTTCAATGCTCTTTTAGTCTACGATTTTCGTCACCAAAGTTCTGATTACCAAGACATACTTTTTTAAAGAACTATGAAGGCATCAGCGTTTAACCTAAGCACTATATTGAATTCTGCTATTCAGTAATAAAAACTTAAATGTCAATCTGTGGCGAACTTTCTCAAATTATCCTGTCGCCACTTGGCATCAGCTTTGCGATTTGTCCGCAACTCTAAAACCCGAATTCCCTTAGCTGGAAGTGGGTTTAACTTTTGCTGCAAATGCTGCCAAGAAGTAATCAATTCATGCTGCACATTATAAGTAGCGCATAACTGAGCAAAATCAATATCCTGGGGAGTGCCAAAAAACTCTTCAAATGGTGGGTCAAATTTGGCAATGGGTAACATTTCAAAAATACCACCGCCATTGTTGTTGATTAACACAATCGTGAGATGTCCGACAAACTTATTGCGGATTAAAAAACCATTGGTGTCATGCAACAAAGCTAAATCTCCCGTTAACATCACACTACTTTGCTGGCAATGGGCAATTCCTAATGCTGTGGATAGTGTGCCATCAATGCCATTTGCACCCCGGTTAAAGTGCGATCGCACTCCTAAATTATTCGGTTTCCAGAAATATTCCACATCCCGCACAGGCATACTATTGGCAATAAATAGAGGCGTTCCTGGCGGTAAAATCTGAGAAATTAACCAAGCTGCTTTACTCTCAATTATTTCATCTATTTTCCCCATCGTCTGGTCAACAACTAACCTGACTTTAGCTTCCGCATCACACCATTGCTGCAAATAGTCTGAGGATAAAGATAAATTTTTCTCCTCTACTTTTATATTTTCTACAGATATTCGTAAATGCGTCGTCCTCCCGTGCAAAGGGTCGAGGTTTTGATCGCTAGAATCAATTACCCAGCGTCGCGGTTGGGTTGCATCTATCCAGGTACGCAGTTCTTTACTTGTAGGCATTTCTCCCACCTGAATCACCATTTCCGGCGCTAACTGCTTTGCTAATTGCTGATTTCGCAAAATCAGGTCGTAAGTGGAAATTAAATAAGGGTTGAGTTCGGCATAATTTCTCACTGGGGAAAGTCCCTCAGCTAGCACAGGCCATTTGAGAGTTTGGGAAAGGTGCGCGATCGCTCTACAATACTCTTCTGGTTGCGATGGTTGGGCAACACCTGCGATAATAATGCCGCGATCGCATTCTTTCCATTCTTGGGGAATGGGGAGTAGGGAGTGGGGAATAGGGAATGGGGTAGTAGTTCCTATTCCTGCAAAAAAATCTTCTGGGTGGAACTGGGACTGTAAATAACTCAAATCGGTTCCATCAGGAACAGGTGCTAAGGGATCGCGAAAGGGAATATTCAAGTGTACTGGCCCCTTCGTAGGAGTTTGCGCTCTTTCCCAGCTATGAATTACCGTTTGTCGCAGATAAGCTAGCATTCCCATATCGGCCGAGGGTAAGGCTAACTCCGTTTGCCAATTTGGGTAGTTTCCATATAATTTCAATTGATCTACAGTTTGCCCAGAGTGACAATCTCGTAATTCTGAGGGTCTATCGGTGGTTAATATCAACAGTGGAACGCCACTATATGAGGCTTCAATGACTGCTGAATAAAAATTTGCTCCTGCTGTGCCAGAGGTGCAAACTAGTACCACAGGGCGACCGATTGCTTTAGCTTGTCCCAAGGCAAAAAAGGCGGCGGAACGTTCATCGAGAATGGAAATTGCTTCAATCTCAGGTACTTGTTGAGCAAAAGCGATCGCTAAGGGTGTAGAGCGCGATCCAGGACAAATGATCGCACAAGTCAATCCCAACCGCTTTAGGGTCTCTGTTAAAATATAAGCCCAAAGTTGATTAACATTTCTATAAGCGATCGGCATCAAATCAAACATAGCTATAAAACAATCTTAAATTTTAGATTTTGTCTAGGGAAATTCAATTTAAAATCCATCAATGCGGTGATGTAACCCATCACCGCCATGCGAGTTTCTGGGAAAGAAAATCTCCAAGCAAACTTGCTCCACTTTCTACAAAATGCACAATTTGCTCTCAAACTTTTATGGACTGCATTCATTTAACAGGAATTCGCGGCTATGGCTACACTGGGTATCTACCAGAAGAACAGGTGCTAGGACAATGGTTTGAGGTGGATGTGAGGTTATGGTTGGATATCTCCACAGCGGCCAAGACTGACGCGATCGAAGACACTTTAGATTATCGCAGCGTCATTAGCTTGATACAACATCTGATCAAAACGTCTAAGTTTGCTTTAGTGGAGAAATTGGTAACAACGATCGCAGATTCTCTCCTCCAAGAGTGCGATCGTGTAACAAAAGTCCAAGTCACTCTCAGCAAACCTGCTGCACCTATTCCAGACTTTGGTGGCAAAATTAGCATTGAACTGACTAAAATCAAGTCCAATATTTAATTCACAAAATGCGTTTTTTTTCAATATCTATCAGCTAGCAAAGAACAGGGGGTTTACGTGGAACTTGGGAGCGTCTCACAATGAGAATCTTTCCTGCCATTGCCCCCAGCACTTGCTGACTATCAAAAAGCTAAAAAATACCACGATCTGCTGATGAGCATTCAACTTGCATATTTTCAGAGGACAGGAATTGTGATTAAGTATTAACCAGAAGCTATAAGGCTAGTATTGGATTTGCAAAATATGCGTAGTAGCTTGTCAAGGCTAAAATAGTGCATTAAAAATATATCAATTATTGAGATTTGAAAAACATAACTAATTTTTATATTGCACACATTTAGGCTTGTCAGGCTATTACAAGACCACTGAAATTTTTGAAAAAACAATTTACGATTTTTATCTGAATATTTCTAAGTAATAGGAGTTCACTTATCATTCAAGATTTCAGACATTTTTAGACCGAATCTAGACCTAATCGGATATACAGCAGTTTGCAAGTAAATGAGGTACACAATGCAAGACTCAACATCAGATAAAAATAGTTTCTACCTCCTGCCTCCTGACTCAAAACCCGTAACTTTGTACTTAATGCAAAAGAAAATTGCTGTAAAAGCTATTTATAGGTAAAGCAGCATTAAACTCTTTAATTACAGATAAAGATTAATTATTATTAATAATTTAATGAGTATATATTATATTACATACAACACACCCTAGATTTTTTAACTTATATGAAAGTAATATACTCGGATTTTATAAAATTTTATTCTTGATTAATTTTTACATAGATATTATACTTAGTGTTTATACTTTCCCAATAAAAAATTATTGTATATATTTTAAAATTTTAATTTGATGTTAGTAGCACCATATTAGCTACATCAATTAATCAAAATTAGCTTTGACAAGCATAGAAATTTCTGGAGATTAATAACATGATGCTATTTACTCATTAGTCAGGATTAATATCAAGCAAGAATACAGGGCAGTTAGAGATTGTTTATGATCGGATAAGCACTTTTAACTTGAGTTGACACTGACAACAAAAATCTGAACCTTAGCAAACAGGTTATTGTAACATGTTCGACCGCAAAATCCTAGTTGTTGAGGATGAAAAAAATATAGCCTCAAATATTAGAAAAAGTTTACAAAAGTTAGGTTATTTAGTATCAGAAATAACTGAATCTGGTGAGGAGGCAATAAAAAAGGTAGCAGAAACTCATCCACATTTAGTATTAATTGATATCTGTCTAGCTGGAGAAATAGACGGTTTCCACGTAGCGGATATTATCCAGAATCAGTTCCATGTGCCTGTAGTATATCTAACGGAGTGTTCGGAATATAAAACATTACATAGAAATCAGCTAAGTGAGCCTTTTAGTTACATAGTCAAACCATTTATCGAAAGTGATTTACATTTTGTGATTGAAATGACCCTGTACAAACATGAGAGCAAAAAAATATTATACGAAGAAAAACAGAGGTTGATGGCAATTATTAATAGTATGGGTTGTGCAGTGATTGTGACGTATGCAAATGGTTGTATTGAAATGATGAATCCCATAGCAGAACTAATTACTGGTTGGAAGCAAAGTGAAGCATTTGGGAAAGATTTAATAGAAGTTGTTAACTTAGTTAACAAAGATATAGGAGAAACAATTGAAAATTTGGCCAATTATGTCATCGCAGCAGGTGAAGTTTTCAATTTACCAGAAAACTGTACATTGATTACCAAAGATGGCCAAGAAATAGCGATTGGGGATAATGTTGCACCTATCCGCGATCGAGATGGCAATATTACTGGCGCGGTTTTAGTTTTTCAAGACATCACTAAACGTAAGCAGACAGAGGTGCAACTGATCCGCAATGCATTTTATGATGGGCTAACAGAATTACCGAATCGGATTTTATTTTTAGATCGGCTCAGACAAACCATTGAACGTAGCAAACGCAGAAGCGATTATTACTTTGCAGTTTTATTTTTGGATTTAGATGGCTTCAAAGAGATTAACGATCGCTTTGGGCATGGAATAGGGGATGATTTTTTAGTAGCGATCGCTAGACGTTTAGAGTCGTGCTTACGTGGTGGCGATACTGTAGCACGATTTGGTGGTGATGAGTTTACTGTTCTTTTGGAGGATATTAAAGACATTACCGAAGCTACCAATGTTGCCAAACGTATTCAAGACTCTTTACGATTGCCAGTTAACCTGAATGGATATCAATTATCTACTACAGCTAGCATTGGTATTACTTGGAATTTTAGTAATTATGAGGAGCCTACAACTTTGCTACGGGATGCTGATATTGCGATGTACCGAGCTAAACGGCAGGGAAAAGCTACTTATGCCATATTTAGTTAATTAGTAATTTCTGCTGCCACTTCAACCTGAGTTCGACGTAAGAAAAAGTCTGAAAACTAGACAGACTAACCTTTTTGATCAAAATAGTGCTAAGTAAAAAGTAAAATTAATTGCACTCAGCATACTAGGGTTCCAAGCCCCTAAATTTATTTATGAAAAAAATAAAAACATTTTTTAAGGGGAGACGTAGTGCGAGAAAAAATAGCGATCGCGATTTGTTGCCCAAAGATACTTACAAGCCAGTGAAGCTTTGAAGGCGTGCGAATTAGATTTTCAGGTATTTACCGAACAAGTATATCAAGCACAAGGAATAGACTCAGAATCTTTATAAATAACTGGATCTTAACGAATGGCGTAAGCGTAGCCCAACTTAAACATCGCACTTGTAATTTCTACCTATATAAATAATTTATTCCTATAGATAGATGTTTTTCTAATGTTTATAGGTACTAATTCTATTACTAAAGTTAGTATTACTAAAAGTTAAGTAGGAAAACCGTACTTGTGTGATAGGTTTTCTGTACCACATATCTAAGTTTAGCTAGATAAAATCAAAATGTAGCTGAAGTAATGCTGTTTTCTAAAAAAAAATTTAATTTACACAGCATTAGTAGGAGAGCAAAAATATGACAAATCAATTGAAAACGGCTGCTTTGCTAGCTGCACTAAGTGGTCTTTTGATAGCAATTAGTTACTGGGTAATTGGCGGTTCTAGTGGCTTGATTATCGGAATTGGCTTGGCAGCAGTAACAAATCTGTTTTCCTGGTATCAATCAGATAAAATTGCCCTAGCAGTATACCAAGCACAACCTGTGAGTGAAAGCGAAGCACCAAAACTTTATCAGATGGTGCAGAGATTGAGCGATCGCGCTAACATTCCCATGCCTAAAGTTTATATCGTTCCTAGCCTTGGTGCTAACGCCTTCGCTACAGGGCGCGATCCAGAACACGCTGCTGTGGCTGTGACTGAAGGTATTCTAAATATATTGCCAGAGGATGAACTTGAAGGTGTTATCGCCCACGAGCTAACCCATATTATTAATCGTGACACTCTCACCCAAGCTGTTGCTGCTACTGTGGCTGGTGCGATCTCATTCTTAGCTCAAATGGTTAGTTACAGCCTATGGTTTGGCGGTGGTTCACGAGATGACAACAGAGGTGGAAATCCAATAGGAGTTTTATTAACAGTTATACTTGCGCCACTGGCTGCGACAATCATTCAGCTAGCAATTTCGCGCACACGAGAATTTTCTGCTGATGCAGGTTCTGCTAGATTAACTGGTAATCCCCGCGCCTTAGCTAGAGCATTGCAACGCTTAGAAGCTAGAGCATTGCAGATGCCTTTAAATGCTAATCCAGCTTATGAGCCGTTATTAATTATAAATTCCATCTCTGGACAGTTTCTGGGTAACTTATTTTCCAGTCACCCCGCAACAGAAATCCGAGTTGCAGCATTGCTGAAATTAGAGCAACAACTGCCAACAAAAGTTTATTAATTTGTCATTAGTCATTTGTCATTTGTCCTTTGTGAAATAAATAATGACTCATGACTATTGAGACAGGGTGCGATTCTTATTGGAGAGTAAATTTTGCAATTAAGGATGTTTTAAGTTATGACTTATAACAATATCGAATCTACTGAATCCATAGTAATTGTAAACATAAGTTCGGAAACCGACAAATTAGTGGAAACCGAAATGGCTGGTGAAACTGATGAGGTGAAACGCGAAACCAAAGCATTAATTGAGGCGCTAAAAAGACGTGCTCAGGCTGAGGCTGATTCAGCAGGTTCTCTCACCCGTGAAACCTATTTGAAAGTTGTGCGTCAAGCACGGGAATTAATTGAAGGAAGGAAACTGATAGAACGCGATCGCTTAGAAAACTCTTGGGCGGTAATTCAAGATGAAGCTGAGAGGAACTGGCACTTATTGATGAAAGACTTAGTAGACTTCAGCTTTCGCCTGCAAAAGGCGGCTGTTGCTGCTTGGGAAACCTTCAATAACCCTTATGCTCGTTAAAAAAGGGAATGTTACTGGAAGCATAACTTTTCCGTCACCGAAAGCTTATGCTTTCAATGCACCTCGGAAATATTATGCTTCCAATTTTTTAATAAGAGGTGCGACGCCGAATAGCCCGTCGTAGACATCGCCTAACGGGGAAATACAGGTTACAGCACTCAGCCAGGGAAAAGTTATGCTTCCAGTGACGGAAATATTATGGTTCCAGTGACAGGGAAAGGGTGCGATCGCAGATAAATATTTTAGGGGCGTACAGATGTACGCCCCTTTTTATTCTCTACACTGTCAACTTGAACCCTGTCAGAAATATTGCTCTTTGTAGACCAAAAATGATTCACTAAACTAAATAGCCTCTACCATAAAAAGCGTAAATATTCAGTACTCTAGGTTTCACAAATAGGAAATAAGCAGTGTTACCAAACAAGCCCCCCGCTACCAATCAAACTCAACGCTGGACATTTGCTCAACTTTTTGGACTGGTAAAGCGTAATCCCCTAATGATTTCGCAGTGGGTGATCCGCTGGGTAATTGTGGGGACTGCTGGTGGTTTATTTGCGGCGTTGTACTGGAATGTTTTAGAGTTTTTAACTCACAGACTCCAGCGATTTGAGGGTTTTAGCCTCCTGATAGTAATGCCACTTAGCGGTTTAGTTATCGGTCTGGTGATTCATTTTTTGGGGAATCCCGGTGAAATCGCCGTGATTGTTGATAATATTCATTTTCGTGGCGGACGCCTAGATGTTCGCAAAAATCCTTCAATGATTCTTGCTTCTCTTGTCAGCATCTCGGCGGGCGGTAGTGCTGGCCCAGAAGCACCACTGGTACAGGTAACAGGTTCTTTTGGTACTTGGCTTGCCGATCGCTTAAAGCTCCAAGGTGAAGACCTCAGAACCATGAGTTTAGCAGCAATGGCGGCTGGTTTCACTGCCTTGTTTGGCTCACCTCTTGGTGGTGCAATGTTCGCCTTGGAGATTTTGCACCACGAGCATATTGTGGAATATTACGAAGCCTTAATGCCAGCCATTGTTTCGAGTTGCGCTAGCTATCTGGTGTTTGCAGCAATTACACATTTAGGTATTGGGCCCACTTGGCATTTTCCTCAGTATCACTTAGAAAGGATTGATGATTTTGCGATCGCGATCGTCTTTGGAATTATCGGGGCGGTGGCGGGATGGATTTTTATGGGCATTTTTCGCGGTTGCGATTATTTGTTTGCCTTGATTCGTTTCCCCATTTATATACGCACAACACTAGCAGGAGTGGGACTTGGCAGTTTAGCAGTTTTATTACCCCTGACGCGTTATTTTGGACATGAAGAGTTAGATTCAGTCCTCACTACTAGCTTTAGTGCTGTTTTTCTCCTAACTCTAGCTCTGGGGAAAATGGCTGCCATTAGCATTACGGCAACAGGTGGGTGGCGCGGTGGATTGATCATTCCCCTATTTTTCACCGGTGCTTGCATTGGTAAAGCAGTAGCAGTCTTAATTCCAGCACTCGATCCTGCTCTTGCGATGATTTGTACAATGGCGGCTGTCAACGCAGCCGTAACGCGCACACCGATAAGTACGACTTTATTAGTGTCAAAACTGACAAACTTGAGTCCCTTTACGCCAATCCTTTTTGCCAGTTTGATTGGATTTTTTCTTGCCCCTAAAGTTCCTCTGATTGCATCTCAACTCAAATCCCAGAGAGAAGCTACAGATCAAACAAGCGCCTGAGTTAGCTGCCCAGGCAAAAAAAAGCAATATATGATAGAATTGTATCAAATTATAGCAATTATTCAAGAGCAATTTAGAATAATTTTGCGCTTTGTTGAGTAAAAAAGCTAAAATCTACGATTTTTGGAGATTTTTAGGTTATGACAACCTCACAGGAGAGGATTATCCCGACAGACTTGCGAAACGAAATGTCGCAGTCTTATCTGGAATACGCCATGAGCGTGATAGTGGGTCGGGCGCTGCCAGATGCTAGGGATGGTCTAAAACCTGTGCATCGTCGCATTCTCTACGCAATGCACGAGCTAGGTCTGCTCCACGATCGCCCTTTTAAGAAATGCGCCCGTGTAGTGGGTGAAGTATTGGGTAAATATCACCCCCACGGTGACACGGCAGTATATGACGCCTTGGTGCGGATGGCGCAGGATTTTTCCATGCGATCGCCCCTAGTTAACGGGCATGGTAACTTTGGCTCGGTAGACAACGATCCACCAGCCGCCATGCGGTACACAGAATGCCGCTTGCAAGCTTTAACTAGTGCTGGTCTACTCCACGACATTGAGTATGAAACCGTAGATTTCGCCGATAACTTCGACGGTTCCCAGCAAGAACCCACAGTTTTACCAGCACGGATTCCCCAGTTATTGCTCAACGGTTCCTCTGGAATTGCCGTGGGCATGGCCACCAACATTCCCCCCCACAATTTGGGCGAATTGATTGATGCTTTGGTGGCAGTAATCCACAATCCAGAAATCACTGACATCGAATTAATGCAGTATGTCCACGGTCCAGACTTTCCGACTGGGGCGCAGATTTTGGGAACATCTGCCATTCGAGAAGCTTATACTACCGGGCGTGGTTCCATTACCATGCGCGGTGTCGCTAACATTGAAACCGTTGAACAACGGGGACGCCCAGATAGAGAAGCAATTATCATTACTGAATTGCCCTATCAAACCAACAAAGCGGCGCTGATTGAAAAAATTGCCGAAATGGTGAACGAAAAGCGTCTAGAGGGGATTGCAGATATCCGAGATGAAAGCGATCGCGACGGGATGCGAGTTGTCATCGAACTCAAGCGTGATGCTTATCCCCGCGTTGTGCTGAACAACCTCTACAAGCAAACGCCACTGCAAGCCAACTTCGGCGCAAATATGCTGGCGTTGGTGAATAGCGAACCCCAAGTACTCACCCTCAAGCAGTTCTTAACCGTCTTCTTGGATTTCCGCATCGAATCCATTGCCAGACGCACCCGCTACGAACTGCGGAAAGCCGAGGAACGCGACCATCTTCTGCAAGGATTATTAATTGCCTTATCTCATTTAGATGCAATTATTGTTTTAATTCGTCATGCTCCCGATGCACCCACAGCCAAAGGCGAATTAATCACAACTTACGGACTTTCGGAAGTGCAAGCAGATGCGATTTTGCAAATGCAATTGCGGCGCTTGACTGCCTTAGAAGCAGACAAAATTCGTTTGGAACACGAAGAATTACAAGCGAAGATTGCCGACTTGCAGGATATTTTGGCCCGTCGGGAGAGAGTGCTAGAAATCATTGAAACTGAAGTCGGACAACTAAAAACTAGCTTTGCCACACCCCGCCGCACGGTAATTTTACCAGGGGAAGGGGAATTAGACGATCGCGACCTCATTGCCAATGAAAAAGCGATTATTTTGGTGACAGAACAAGGCTACATCAAACGGATGCCCGTCAATACTTTTGAAGCCCAAAGCCGTGCAACCAGAGGCAAAGCCGCAGCCAAGGTGAAAGATGATGATACCGTTGAGCATTTTTTGACTTGCTGCGATCACGACAGTATCTTATTCTTTAGTGAACGTGGCGTCGTCTACTGCTTGAGAGCGTATCAAATTCCCGTGAGTTCGCGTACCAGTCGCGGGACACCAATCGTTCAGATGCTACCAATACCCAAAGAAGAAAAAATCACCTCGATTGTCCCGGTTGACGAGTTTAGCAACGAAGAATATTTGGTCATGCTCACCAAAGGTGGCAATATCAAAAAAACCGAATTGGCAGCCTTTAGTCATATTCGCGCCAATGGTTTGATTGCCATTTCCTTAGAAGAAGGCGACCAACTCCGCTGGGTGCGACGCGCTAGAGTCGAGGACAGTGTAATTATTGGTTCTCGTCACGGAATGGCGATTCACTTCCGGTGCAACCACGAACAACTGCGTCCTTTAAGTAGGGCGACTCGTGGGGTAAAAGCGATGAAACTCAAAAATAAAGATGAACTGGTGGGTATGGATATTCTCCCCGCAGCAATTCTGGAAACTTTAGATGTTACAGAAGCAGAAACAGAAGATATCGAGACAATCGAAACAGAAGATATCGAAGTTACCGAAATTAATGAAGAGTCAGTAGAAGTATCTAGCAGTGGCATAGTTGGCCCTTGGGTGTTGGTAATTACAATGGGTGGATATGGTAAGCGCGTACCAGTTGCCCAATTCCGCCTGCAAAATCGTGCTGGTCAGGGTTTAATGGCAACCAAGTTCAAAAACCGCAAAAACAAAGACAAGTTGGCAACCCTACGCATTGTCAACAACGATACTGATGAAATGATGATGGTGACAAATCGCGGTATTATCATCCGTCAAGCGGTAAATGCGATTTCTATCCAATCGCGATCGGCGACTGGAGTCAGAGTGCAGCGTTTAGACGAAGACGACGCCATTACTGGAGTGGCAATAGTTCCACCTGATGCTGCCGATGCAGAAGAAGCAGAGTAAAAAGCAGGGGGAGCAAGGGAAGCAGGGGAGGCAGGGGGAGAGGTTAACCGCCTTACTCTTTTGCTTAACTGCTTTAGCTAGCGGTATTTTAATGGGGCTAACCGTAGCCCCTGTAGGTGCATGGTTCTTGGCTTGGATTGCCTTAGTCCCCTTATGGGTCTTGGTTGTCACTTCAGCCAAACGCAAAAACCAATCCCCCCCTGCTTCCTCATCTCCCCTTGCTCCCCCTGCTTTCCTCTGGGGTATCGGTTATCACGGTGTCGCCCTATCTTGGATTACGGGAATTCATCCGATGACTTGGTTGGGCGTTCCGTGGTTGCCAAGTTTAGCAATCACCCTTTTTTGTTGGGGATTTATCAGTGTCTTGGGAGGGGTATTCGTTAGTATTTGGGCGGCTGTGATGGATCGCCTAAACGGACAAAAACCGTGGCTACGTGTACTGATTGGTACAGCCGTCTGGTGCGGTTTAGAAAGTCTGTGGAGTGCCGGGCCTTTGTGGTGGAGTTCCCTTGCTTACACCCAAAGCCCGCATAATCTCGTAATTGTACATTTGGGGCAACTCTCTGGCCCTAATACTGTAACAGCAGCGATCGTTGCTGTGAACGGGTTAATTGCTGAAGGATGGATGAACCGCCAAGACGCCAAGGACGCCAAGATTTTCTCTGTGTCCTCCGCGCCTTCTCTACGAGACGCTACGCGAAGGCGGTTCGTTAATAAATACTTGGTTATCGCTATAGGATTATTAATTACTTTACACCTTATCGGTTTTATCTTATACAGCCGTCCCACTGCCCAATTACCAGAAGCGGCCTTAAAAGTGGGGATTATTCAGGGTAATATCCCGAACCGACTTTTACGAAGTTCTGAAGGATTTCGTCGCGCCCAAGAAAACTATACCAATGGATATTTAACTTTAGCAAATCAAGGTGTAGATGCAGTCCTGACCCCAGAAGGAGCCTTACCTATTTTCCAGCGTAATTTGCTGGAAACGACCTTAGTCGCAGCCGTGAAAGAAAAAGGCGTAGTGGCTTGGATTGGGGCTTTTGGCGAACGGGGAGATAGTTATACAATTAGCTTGTTTACTTTTAATAGTAAAGGTGAAATTGTCAGCCGCTACGATAAGTCCAAACTGGTACCTTTGGGAGAATATATTCCCTTTGAAGGAATTTTAGGCAAACTAGTTCAGCGCTTGTCACCTTTGGATGCACACCAAGTTCCTGGTTTGGCAAATCAGCTATTTGACACTCCTTTTGGCCGAGCGATCGCTAGTATATGTTATGAATCTGCTTTTCCTGAACAATTTCGCCGTCAAGCGGCGGCGGGTGGGCAGTTTATCCTCAGTTCTTCTAACGATGCCCATTACACTGCATCCATGCCATTTCAGCATCATGCACAGGATATCATGCGGGCAATTGAAACCGATCGCTGGTCAGCACGGGCAACTAATACCGGATATTCAGCCTTTGTAGATCCTCATGGCAGAACCTTATGGATGTCTGGATATAATACCTATGAAACTCATGCTGAAACAATTTATCGGCGACAGACACAAACTTTATATGTGCGTTGGGGTGATTGGTTAACACCCTTGTTGTTGATATCTTCTGGAGGAACTTGGCTGGTAATTCGTGGTATAAAGAAATTCAGTAATTTTGGAAATCCCTAGCGGATTGAGTCTTTGGAATTATTAGCGATCGCTTCACTATTTAATCACAAGTCAACTTTCTATTATCGGGCAGCTTTTGGGGGAAAACTTTTCGATTTACTAAAATTATGGAGTTCAGAGGCGGTGAGGTCGCGCCATTGACCCAATTGTAAGTCATCCAATTGTAGGTGAGCTATACTGACCCTAATCAGTCGCAAAGTCCCAAACCCAACAGCCGCAGTCATGCGCCGTACTTGACGGTTTTTTCCCTCTGTCAAAGTCATTTCCAGCCAAGCTGTCGGTACATTTTTGCGAAATCTAATTGGTGGGGTGCGTTCAGGTAACTGTGGTTCTTCTGGTAAGAGCCTGACTTCTGCTGGTTGAGTGCGGTAATCTTGAATTTCCACACCTGTTTGCAACCTCTTAATAGCATCAGCATCTGGAATTCGCTCTACCTGTACCCAGTAAGTACGTTTATGACCAAAACGCGGATGGGCGAGGCGATGTTGTAATTGTCCATCGTTTGTTAACAGCAGCAATCCTTCACTATCCCAGTCTAAGCGTCCTACAGGATAGACATCAGACACGTCAATATAATCTTTTAGAGTGCTATGTGTGGGAGCATCTTTTGTAAACTGGCTGAGAACGCCATAGGGTTTGTAAAAAATAATATATCGGTAATGATTAGTCATTGATCACATTGGTCATTTGTCGTTTGTCATTTGTCATTTGTCATATCATTTCAGTTACCCTGAAGGTAACAGCCCAACTTAATTAATATTGATTGTTGCATAGCATAGAATAGATGACTGAACAAACTTCTAGAATTTGTATCCTTGGCGGAGGCTTTGGTGGTCTCTACACAGCCCTGCGGTTAAGCCAGTTACCTTGGGAATCTACGCAAAAACCTGAAATTGTTCTGGTAGATCAAAGCGATCGCTTCCTATTCTCTCCTTTACTTTACGAATTACTCACTGGCGAACTGCAAACCTGGGAAATTGCCCCACCCTTTGAAGAACTTTTACAAGGCACAGGAGTGCGTTTTTATCAAGGAGTTGTGTCTGGAATAGACATCGACCAGCGACGGGTAAATGTACAGGAAGGGCCCGAAATCCCTTATGATCGCTTAGTGTTGGCGCTAGGAGGTGAGACACCGCTAGATTTAGTCCCTGGTGCCACATCCTACGCCTACCCATTCCGCACAATCTTTGATGTTTACCGTTTGGAAGAACGCTTGCGATTTTTAGAAGAATCGGATGCTGATAAAATTCGGGTAGCGATCGTTGGGGCTGGCTACAGTGGTGTAGAGTTAGCTTGTAAATTAGCCGACAGACTAGGGGAAAGAGGACGCTTTCGGATTGTTGAAATCGCCGACCAAATTTTGCGAACTTCCCCAGAGTTTAATCGGGAAGCAGCAAAGAAAGCAATAGATGCCCGTGGTGTGTTTCTTGACTTAGAAACCAAAGTGGAATTAATAGAGCAAAATTCTATTTCCCTAGAGTATAAAAACCAGTTAGACAAGATTCCCGTGGATTTGGTAATTTGGACTGTGGGAACCAGGGTTGCGCCCGTCGTGAAATCTCTTCCCTTCAAGCAAAACCAGCGTGGTCAAATCAGTACTACATCTAATCTGCAAGTCCTCGATCATCCAGAAATCTTTGCCTTGGGAGATTTAGCAGACTGTCATGATGCTGAAGGCCAGCAAGTCCCCGCTACTGCACAAGCGGCTTTTCAACAAGCTGATTATACTGCATGGAATATCTGGGCAAGTCTGACTAATCGTCCCCTCCTTCCCTTCCGCTACCAACAGTTAGGAGAAATGATGGCACTAGGCATAGACAACGCCACTCTCACTGGTTTGGGAATTAAATTAGATGGGTCTTTGGCATACATCGCCCGCCGTGTTGCTTATTTATATAGGTTGCCAACTTTAGACCATCAGCTTAAAGTTGGTTTTAATTGGCTAGTCCGTCCGATCGTAGAAACACTTTCAGGGTAACTTTCAGGTTAGTCATTTGTCATTTGTCATTTGTCGTTCATTGGGCATGGAGAAGAGACAAGATAGACAAGCAAGAGGGGGGAGACAAGGGAGAGGCTATGTTCAATAATTCCCCCTTGTCCTCCTAGTCCCCATTACCCCTTATCCCCAGAGGGGGCCCCACCATCCCCAGTCCCCAATCCCCAATTCAATCAAACTTTAATGGAACAACCGAAAGTTATTTTTTTAGACGCTGTGGGTACACTCTTCGATGTCAAAGGTAGTGTGGGCAAAGTTTATAGTCAGATAGCCCAGGAATTTGACGTTACAGTTTCAGCCGAAACATTAAATACAGCCTTCATCCAAAGCTTTAAAACAGCGCCACCACCAATATTTCCAGATGCAGAACTGCAAGATATTCCCCAGCGCGAGTTTGATTTGTGGCGGATAATTGCTATGAACACTTTTGAAAGGGCAGGTGTTCTCAAGGAATTTTCTGACTTTTCGGCTTTTTTTAGCGAACTTTACATTCACTTTGGTACTGGCGAACCGTGGTTTGTCTATCCCGATGTTTTACCAGCTTTAATCAACTGGCGGCGGTTGGGAGTTAGCTTGGGGGTACTGTCCAATTTTGATTCTCGGATTTACTCAGTATTGCAAAGTTTGGGATTGAGAGAGTTTTTTACCTCCGTCACCATTTCTACCCAGGTACGCGCAGCTAAACCCGATCCTCAAATTTTTGCCATTGCCTTAGATAAACATAAATGTCCCCCAGAGGCGGCATGGCATATCGGCGATAGCATTGTAGAAGACTATCACGGAGCTAAAGCAGCTGGACTCAGAGGCGTTTGGATTAACCGTGGTAAATGAGAGGATACTTTCGGCTGATGAAAACTTTTCTGTCACTCGTTTTCACCTAAAGCTGTGGACTTATTGAGCCAAGAATTCCACTTAGCAAAAGTTGGTTTCCAAATTCATACTTCAATTCAGCAACGCCAAATTTTTAAAGTGGAATCCAATCCAATCTATCAATCCACTCTTCTGCCTCAGTCGCTTCCTAAATCAAATAAATTGTTTCTGCCCAAATACTAAGGTTCCCACTGGAACGCAACCAAACTAGTCCCCAAATATGTCCTCCATCTCCCCAGTGTTCTTCCAGATGTTCGGGCATACTTTTGCGGTTGTCCGTAACTAATATTCGTTGGGATAATTCCAGGTAGCGCAGGATATCTGGGTCAAGCGTACCTAATGGTGGTGCTTCGACATCGCTTACGCGCAGAATATCTATGGCTGGATTGAAGCGCAAAACAGATGTTTTCAGCTTGGGCGACAAATTTTCATCAAGGAGAAAACGTACCTTCACCAAGAGTTTAGTAACTCCTGCTCACGTTGCGCCTTTAATGCTCTTAAACGTTGCATCAAAGGTGAAGGATTAGCTGATGATTCTTGATAGCGCTGTTCTCGCCACTTTGCTAGCCGCAACATATAAGCATCTATTTCATCACGATTATGCAGATAGTAGGTAAGCGTCGCGTAAATTTTCTCCAAATTCAGCGAAGGTAATTCTTCTAGAATTTGCTCTGGTGAATATCCTTGCAGGTAATATTGAATCACATTATCAATACCAATGCGATGGCCTTTGATACGGATGTCATCTGGGTCTAAAAACTCAAAATAATCTTCTAGTTGCATTCATCTACCTCTTTAAAGTCTTTTAACATTATCCTAATTACCACTTGACTAGTTCCATGCGATCGCTAGAGTACTGTTGCTGCATTTTTTCCAAATCTTAAGGCGTCAGGGACATAAAACCTGACATGCTTTGTATTTATATTAAAGCGATCGCCTGATGAATTCCCCAGTCATTACCAAGCCTATTACTCTAAAAACTTCCTATGTTTGTTCTGGTCAAACAATGAGCAATAAGGGAGATGGTGAAGAGTTAAAATTTGAAACATCCACTTCAGATACCCCTTATCCCCACTCCCCACTCCCAACTTCGTTATTCCCCTGCTGCCCCAACACTCGTATGATCAACATATCAGGAAAACATAACAGTCAGATTTTTACCACAAAACATGGGCAGTATTTGGGAAATCGATTTTTACTCCCGTCCGATTTTGGACGATAATCAAAAAAAAGTTTGGGAAGTCTTAGTCTGCGAAAGCCCCTTGGATATCGGCACAAAAGCAGACTCTTTGTTTCGCTATGCTCAATATTGTCCCAGTACCCAGGTAAATTCGGGCTGGTTGCGGACTGCATTGGAGGAGGCTATTAGCCAAGCTGGAAAAGCGCCAATTAAAATTCGCTTTTTCCGCCGCCAAATGAATAATATGATTACGAAAGCTTGCCAAGACTTGGGGATTCCCGCGCAGCCCAGCCGCCGTACTTTGATTCTCAACCAATGGTTAGAACAGCGGATGCAGGAAGTATATCCTCAAGAACCAGGGTATCAAGGGGGAACTAATCCCTCAGTCCGTTTGGAGAAACCTTTGCCGCAACGTTTACCAGATGCTTTGGAAGGACAGCAGTGGGTATTTGTTACCTTAGATGCTGCGGATTTTGCTGATATGCCAGAGTGGGAAATTGGCTTTGGTGAAGCTTTCCCTTTAGAGTTGGCGAAAGTTTCACCCGAAGCTCGTATTCCTGGTATTTTAATTTTCTCATCAAGAGCGTTGCCCTTAGCTGGTTGGATGTCTGGTTTGGAGTTGGCTTTCTTAAGATTTGACACCAGCGAAGAGGCGAGATTGCTTTTAGAAACTGGTGTAACTGAAAGCTGGATTGTGGCAAATATCAAAAAACCTCAACTTTTAGCAGAAGCTAAAGGTTTTGAAGAAGCCAAGCAAAAAGCGAATGGAGTACATTTTATCGGTATACAGTCCGATCCCAAAGCACAATCTTTTGCTGGCTTTTGGCTGTTGCAAGAGGTTAATCTGTGAAAATGGGGACTGGGGACTGGGGATGGTGGGGCCCCCTCTGGGGATAAGGGGTAATGGGGACTGAGGACTGGGGAAGATGAGGGAGACTATGGGGAATTATTGAACAAGCCTCTGTTTGAAGTTCTAATGCCTGCGGCGGGCTGCGCTAACGCCGGAAGCCGGCGCTGGTGACTTCTCTCCTTGTCTCCCCCCTCTTCCTTGTCTACCTTGTCTCTTCTCCATGCCCAATGACAAATGACAAATGACCAATGACAAATGACAAATGACAAATGACCAATGACAAAT
This sequence comes from Nostoc sp. ChiQUE01b, assembly GCF_034531255.1. Classification (NCBI taxonomy): domain Bacteria; kingdom Bacillati; phylum Cyanobacteriota; class Cyanophyceae; order Nostocales; family Nostocaceae; genus Nostoc; species Nostoc sp. ChiQUE01b. The sequence goes on from NZ_JAVRBM010000028.1 coordinate 57,547, forward strand.
GACCAATGACAAATGACAAATGACTAGATCCGTTGAGACATGACAATGATTTGGGATAATTAACTGCGTCCATCAGTGTTGATCTGCGGTTCCAAATCGTAACTGTAAGGAAACACTGATGATTTTTGGATAGTTATCTGCGTTCATCACTGGAAAGTGCGTAGGCGTAGCCCGTCGTAGACATCGCACTTCTCAAGAGACAGCGTTGATATGCGGTTCAAAATCCACAATTCACTAAGGGTCATGGGTTCTGAAAATTTGTCACAAGATACACTAGCCGAACAGTTGCTGGAACTAGCTATAAAATCTGGAGCAGAAGCTGCTGAGGTGTATCAGTCGCGATCGCTTTCTCGCCCAGTGTTTTTTGAGGCAAACCGACTCAAACAGCTAGAAACTAACCAATCTGAAGGCACAGCACTACGGCTTTGGCGAAACGGGCGTCCGGGACTGACGGTGGCTTACGGTTCTGTCTTAGCCGAAGTAATGGTGGAAAAAGCTCTGGCTTTGAGTCAACTAAATCAACCGGAAACTGTCGAATTAGGCTTTAACTCTCAGCCCTCCTATCCTGATTTAGGAGAAAGTTTACCGATAGAGGTTTTGGTGGACTGGGGCAAAGAAGCGATCGCACTCATCCGTGATGTCTATCCCGATGTTGTATGTAATGGTGACTGGGAATGTGATATTGAAACCACCAGACTAGTCAACACCAAAGGTTTAGATTGTCACTATACTGATACTACCCTTAGCTGTTATGTATCAGCAGAATGGGTGCGTGGTGATGATTTTTTAAGTGTTGGTGATGGTCAAACCAAGCGGGGGGAACTCGACCCAGAGAGATTAGCTAACCAAATTTTACAACGGTTAATTTGGGCCAGAGAAAATATCTCACCTCCTACTGGTCGTGTGCCGATTTTGTTCACTTCTAAGGCCGCTGATATGCTTTGGGGTACTGTGCAAGCCGCTTTAAATGGCAAGCGAGTTTTAGAAGCAGCTTCACCTTGGGCAGAACGTTTGGGTAAGGAAGTCGTTGCACCCAGTCTCACCATTTACCAAGATCCAGAAGCTGGCCCTTACAGTTGCCCTTTTGATGATGAAGGCACTCCGACTCAATCTCTGGTATTTATCCAAAACGGGACTTTACAGCATTTCTATAGCGATCGCACTACTGGCTCCCAACTGGGTACTGACACCACTGGAAATGGTTTTCGCCCTGGTTTAGGTAGCTATCCCACCCCTGGTTTATTTAATTTTCTTATCCAGCCCGGATCGGCATCGCTACCAGATTTGATTCAACAACTAGATAATGGCTTGATTGTCGATCAAATGTTGGGTGGTGGCGGCAGTATTTCTGGAGATTTTTCGATCAATGTCGATTTAGGCTACCGCGTCCAAAATGGTCAAGTAATTGGGCGTGTTAAGGATACGATGGTTGCAGGTAATGTTTACACAGCCCTGAAGCAATTGGTTACACTAGGCAACGATGTTGATTGGAATGGTTCTTGTTATACTCCGTCTCTGATAGTAGAAGGGCTATCTACTACGGGAAGAAGCAATTAAATAATTCGTAATTCGTAATTCGTAATTCGTAATTGGAGACAGAAATTGTCTAGTAACGAGTTATACAGCAACTTTCAAGGAAAGTTAAGTACACAACGATTTGTCTCAAAGCCAGGTATAAAGCCTGTTTTACTTCTGACTCCTGAATTCTGACTCCTGAATTCTGACTCCTGAATTCTGCTGTATTTTGCCAACGACTTTTAAAACATCTTTTGAAGATTCCACCAAACAGCTTTTTAGTAAAGATTTGTAATCAAAAATCGTTCGACTGAGCGAAGTCGTACCCCTCCGGGGAAGCAAGCTACGCGCAGCGTTCCGCAGGAAAGTCCAAAATCTAAAATCCAAAATTGGTATGAATCAGCGTTTTCGCACTTGGTGGCAGCCTAGAAGAGGTTTAGCGATCGCCGAAGCCTGTATTATCGGTCTGGTTGCTGCCCTATCTGCGGTATTGCTGAAAGTAGGATCGGGATGGCTGGGGACATGGCGAGTGCATACTACCCAGCTTTTGCCGGCATGGCTGGTACTACCTGCAATTGGTCTTGTCCTGGGATTTCTGGCTGGATGGTTGGTGGATAGATTAGCACCAGAGGCTTCTGGTAGCGGTATTCCGCAAGTTAAAGCTTCTCTTGCCAATGTGCCTGTGAATTTATCTTGGCGGGTAGCAGGTGTGAAGTTACTCAGTGCCATCATCGCCATCGGTTCCGGCATGACTCTAGGACGGCAAGGCCCTACTGTCCAAGTGGGGGCAGGTTTGGCAGCAGGGATGAGTCGTTGGGTTCCCACTTCCCCAGATCATCGACGGCAAATGATTGCAGCTGGTGCAGGTGCGGGGTTGGCTGCTGCTTTCAATGCCCCGATCGCAGGTGTATTGTTTATCGTTGAAGAATTACTCCAAGATTTATCAGGATTGACTCTAGGAACTGCCATAATCGCTTCTTTTATTGGTGGCGTGATATCCCGACTTTTAGGTGGTGGCTCTTTTGACCTTAACTTGCAATTAGTAAAATCTTCCAGTCAATTCTCCATTCCAGAAATTCCCTTTTTCATCCTGTTAGGTATTTTGGCAGGCTTGTTTGGTGCATTGTTTAATCGCGGCATCATATTTAGTATTAAATTTTATAGAAGATTACACATCAGCTTACCCCTGCGGGTAGCTTTAGCTGGATTTATCTCTGGTGTTGTCGTTGCCATGCTCCCTCCATCTTTCCGTGATAATACAGGACTACGTGAGTCATTAATTACTGGAAGTTCCCATCCTAGTGTCGCAGCGATCGCCTTTGCGGCCCAGTTCATCCTTACACTGATTGCATTTGGTTCGGGAGCACCAGGGGGATTATTCGCTCCCAGTCTGATTTTGGGTTCTTGTTTAGGACATATCATCGGTGTATCTGAGTTATATATCACCGGAGTTGGTTCTCCTACGACTTACGCCCTAGCGGGTATGGGTGGATTTTTTAGCGCCGTTTCCAAAGTGCCAATCACAGCAATTGTGATTGTCTTTGAGATGACTACAGATTTCAACCTAGTGCTACCTTTGATGATTGTTTCTGTCGCAGCTTACCTGGTTGCGGATAAGGTAATGCCTGGTTCGCTTTATGAGAAACTTTTGGAGTTAAAAGGTATTACTCTCACCAAAGAAGTTGCAATGGAAGGAGCATTAAGCAAGTTAACTGCAAAAGATGTGATGCAAGAACGGGTAGAAACTCTAGATGCACAGATGAGCTTGGAAGAAGCAATGCAAGCTTTTGCTCGTTCCCATCATCGCGGTTTCCCTGTGGTAGAAGATAGCAAATTAGTGGGGATTGTGACGCAATCAGATTTGTTAAAAATCCGCGAGAGTACAAACCACACACTTCGCGATCGCCATCTAGCCGATATTTTCTTAAAAGAAATTATGACATCTGTCCCGATGACAGTAACACCAATTCACACCCTAAGTAATGTACTATATTTACTCGATCGCCATCAAATCAGTCGCTTACCGGTGGTAGATAGACGCAAACTGATTGGGATTATTACCCGTGCAGATATTATTCGGGCGGAAGCAGATCATCTTAATGGTGAGAATGCCACACCGAAACTGCGACCAGAACCTTCATACATAGTTTACCAGACGCGATCGCCCAGCATTGGTAGAGGTAGATTATTAGTACCCGTAGCTAATCCTGAAACAGCAGGTGTTCTATTACAAATGGCAGCAGCTATTGCCCGCGATCGCCATTATGAAATAGATTGCGTGCAAGTGATGCTGATACCCCGCCACAGTTCTCCATCAGAAACACAGGTAAGAACAGCAAAAAGCCGCCGCTTGCTACGACAGGCAGAAGTCTTAGCAAAAAAGTGGAAAATTCCCTTGCACACGCAGATTAGAGTTACCCACGATGTCGCGCAGGCAATTTTGGAGACAATCAACGAACAACACATCGACCTAATTTTAATGGGATGGAAAGGTAACACATCTACCCCTGGTCGGATTTTTGGCAACGTTGTAGATACCATAATTCGCCAAGCCACCTGCGAAGTCGTATTAGTAAAATTAGGCACTACTCAATCCCCAATTCCCAGTCCCCAGTTTAACCGTTGGCTAGTTCCAATGGCTGGTGGCCCCAATTCCTCACTGGCAATTAAATTACTACCGGCTTTAATTACATTGGGAAACGATCCCAAAATTCGCCTGACACAGGTGTTTAAGCCATCTGAACTCAAGCCAGATATGTCAATTTCAGAACAAGCCATCCGCCATTTGATGCGTCGCTGCAAATTGTCCAGTAATGTAGTTGCTCTCCCAATGCAAGCTAATTCAGTCGTTGAAGGTGTGATTAACCTAGTGCAAACCGAAGGTTACGATGTTGTAGTTTTGGGAGCTTCCCGCGAGGGATTGCTACAGCAAGCGATTCAAGGTAATATTCCCGAAGCGATCGCCTCTGGTGTCGAGAGTACAGTGATTTTGGTTAGAGGTGCGATTCAAAAGTAAACAACATAGATTTTAGTGATTTTATTAATGATAAAATACACCAATAATCAGAGTAACAATTATTGGTATTAAGATTGGAATAGCAACTATAAGTCCCCACTTACCAAACTTAATTTCCTCACCCTCAGATTTTAGAAACGCAATCCAACCTACAACTCCCATCAAAACCCAAAGAAATCCAAAGGCAAGAAATATAACAAATACTGAGTCGTCCATTATTTTTACCAAATTTTCTCAAATTGTAATTAATTACCACTAACTAACTTTGCTAAACTTGCACGAAACTGGCTAAAATCAAAAGCTTCAATAGTTTTTTGTTGTAAGTATTTTGGTTGGTAAATTACTGGATTAGAGCAATCACCTTGCAGGATTTGAATTAGATTATCGGCAATTTCTTCAACGTTCTCAGGATCGACCAAACATCCCAACTTCCCGCCAGCCAAAGGATCTATAGAACCATCTTGATTACCCGCCAATACAGGTTTACCACAAGCTAAAGCTTCTAGAAAAACAATCCCAAATCCTTCTTTTTTACTAGGCAGAGCAAAAACATCGCAGAGATTGTAATGATCGCACAATTCTTTATCTGGAACAAATCCGGCAATTGTCACACAATCTTGGAGATTTAAGTTGGTAACTAAAGCTTTAATTCGAGGTATATCATCTCCTTTCCCTGCAAGAATAAAGTGAACATTAGGGAGATGCGATCGCACTTTAACTAAAGCGTGCAAGATTTGGTCATAACCCTTGTATTTTGCCATGCTTCCCAGCCGCGTTACTGTTAAAATTACAGGCTGTTCAGCTGTTAAATTATATCGCTTGAGTAAGTAGGTAGGTTTAGAACTTATTAGAAACTTACTAGCATCAAATGTATTAGGTAAAATAACTATTTTCTCGGAATTAATATTTGTATTTTGAAGCAAGCGCTGGCGAGTGTAATTACTAACACTAATGATTTTATCTGCTTTTTCTAAAGCGAATTTTGTTGCCTTGTTTTCGATATCCCAAACTTCTAAGCCATGAACAACTACCCAGTAAGGAATTCCAGTGAAAAATTTTAGAAGATAACAAACAATCGCATAGTTAACATGAGTAGAAATTACTATAACCGGATGTTGAAGAATAGCTAAAATAATTATTTTCGTGGCAAAGAAAATTGGCTGTAATAATTTTGGTAAATCTCCAAAATAATGAAATCTTGTTGAACTTAAAAACTGCAATTTCTCTGGCTGTTTTAAACTATACTTATCATATTTTAGAAATACATCATAATCAGCTTCAGGATATATATCTTGTAAAGCTTTCAGCAAAAATTTTGAGTAAACTTGAATACCTCCCTTAAAATCAAATATATTCGGAAATATTAAGTAGAGATGAGGTTTAACAATCATACGCTTTTTGGCATTTTAAATAATTTCAGGTTTTAATTGCATGACAATATCTTTTCGAGAATTGATAGCTGCTGCTATAAAATAAAACTCAATAGTTGTAAAAGTATAGTCTTCAGCAAAAAAATCTAGAATTTGAGACAATAAAAACATCATAATCGGAACAGTAATTAAAGGATTAGCATATTTAACTTTAAATGCTATTTTTGCTAAAAAATTAGTAAATAGTAATAATCCAGTAATTCCTTGTTCTGCTGACACATTTAAAAATATATTGTGTGCGTGATAACCTTTCTTTCCCCAAACTTTCACTCCTATCTGGTCTGGAAAAACCCCTATACCTATACCAGTAAGTGGTCTTTTAATAGTTTCATTAATAGCTGCCTGCCAGATTTTAAACCTTCCAAAACCTGTGAATACAAGAGTATGAGGCTTTTTTTCGTTTGGATTTACTGAATTTGAATTTTCTAAAAATACATTAATTAATGGGAATATTTTACTATCTGCTAAACCAAGTCTCCATGTAGAAACTGGTACAGTTACAATGCATAAAAACAACAAGCTTATTAGATAAATCATTTTTCTAAAACTAATAATTTTATATACCAACAAAAGAAATATTCCAATTATAAAAATTAGCCAACCATTTCCGCTAGCAGACAAAGTTAAGGAAATTATAAAAATTAATTCGCTTAAATGTAATTCAATTTTAGAAATTTTATGCTGTTTTTCTAAAATCAGACTTAAACATAATCCAATGGCGACTATAACCCCAAACTGATTAGGGTTTTGCATAATTGAACCAATCTCAGGATAAAAGCTAGGGAACTTTAATAATTTAAAAATCCAGTTGTTGGGAAAGAAAACCTCTAAAAAACCCAAAGCTGCAATTATCTGTAGTAAGTGCAATATGCAACGATAATAAAATGTTAAAGATGGTCTTGTTACCTTGTTAAAAGTTAATATTAAAAAAGCAAAAAACAATATATAATAAGTTGAGTACTTGAGACTATAAGTAATAGCAATATTTGGAAACTCGCTCATTAATGAGGACAGCCACATCCATAAATACATTAGATTTATAGATATCAAAATTATTTGATGCTTTTTAACAACTTCTGGTATCTCTTTTAAAGAGAAAATAATGATTCCCAAGCTAAATGCAGGAAGTAATAAATAATGAATACCAATATTTACTCCTGGAAATTTAACTCGCCCTAAAAGTGAAGAAAATAGTACGAACAGGAAAAATATATTATTAATCATAAACTTTTATTTAGAGATATTTTTTTTGACAATAGAAAAACTACATAAACCTACAAAAGTAGGTTTAGGGATAGATTTTGATATTTTTTTCAAGCTATAATCCTAAGAGGTTGTTTGAAAAGTATCAATTTGTATAAAGATTCCCCCTTAGAAAGGGGGATTTAGGAGGATCTACAAGTCTTTGATACATCACAAATAACTTTTCAAACATCCTCTAAGCACGTAAAGAATATTATCATATTCCAGTCTTCGCCAATATCATCTCTTGAAGCTAGGATTAATCTAAGATTTTTGCACAGCTAAATATTCTGAGGTAGAACCCGAAAAAGTCGCAATCTATCCCTAATCTTAACTATCAGATATTTTTAATTAATTCATCTGCCAAATTTTGAGAATGTTCTCCCCACTTCCACCACCGGCAATGGTTTGTCCATCTGGGCTAATGGCAACAGCATAAATATATCCAGAACCTGTCTCCAAAGTACGGATTTGTTTTCCTGTAACTGGGTTCCAAAGTTTAATTGTCTTGTCACTACTACCACTGACAAGGGTAATACCATTTGAACCTACACTTGGCAAAAAGGCAACAGAATTAACCTTCTCTTTATGTCCCTTCAAAGTGTGGATTAACTTTCCTGTTTTCAGATTCCACAATTTAACTGTCTTGTCTTTACTGCCACTGGCAAGGATGACACCATCGGGGGCAAAAGCCACTGAAAGAATCGACTCTGCATTTCCCTCTAAAGTGCGGATTAACTTTCCTGTTTCCAGATTCCACAATTTAATTGTTTTATCCCAGCTACCGCTGGCAAGGGTTTTACCATCAGAACTGAAAACGACAGATGCAACACCACTGGTATGTCCTTCCAAGGTACGGATTAACTTTCCTGTCTCTAGATTCCACAGTTTGATTTTCATATCCTTACTAGCACTGCCACTCGCAAGGGTTTTGCCATCAGGACTGAAAGCTACAGAAGTAATTCCGTCGCTATTTCCCTGCAAGGTGCGGATTAACTTTCCTGTCTCCAGATTCCACAGTTTGATTGTCTTATCCGCACTGCCACTAGCGAGGATTTTGCTATCAGGACTGAAAGCTATAGTCCAAATCCAATTGGAATGTCCTTCTAAAGTGCGGCTTTCCTGTCCACTTGCTAAATTCCATAACTTGATTGTCTTATCATCACTGGCACTACCAAGAGTTGTACCATCAGGACTGAAAGCTACGGAATTCACGTCACTAGAATGTCCCTTGAAGGGTTTGGGTAGATAAGAATTTTCTGAGACGTTTTTTTGGGACTGAATAGGCTGAGAAATAGGCTGAGAAGTAGGTTCAGGAACCTCGCTGACTGTATGGGGACGAGACTGAAAATACCAAACTCCCCCTAATCCCAAGACCAAAATGCTAGAACCTAACAGCAGTTGATTTTTCAGATTGTTATTTAATTTTGGTGAAACTGGCCCCTTGTTTGCTGAGGTAGCTGCAAATGTTGGTGTAAGTATAGTTGGGGGCACTGATGACAATGGTGGTAGTTGAGGTGTCAAGTCAGTGATGACTTCATCAGCCGATTGATAACGCTTTTGGATGTCTAGTTGCAACAGCTTATCCAAAACTTCACCCAACTCTACAGATATAGAAATCTTTTCCCTACTTGGACTGGTTAAATGTTGTTGCCAAGATGCAACCCAACCATAACCTTGGTGTATCCACAGTTGAGATGGGCGAACCCCAGTCATAAGATGAAAACAAGTAGCCCCCAAACTGAATAAATCACTGGCTGGGTAAGCTTTTCCATCTTGCATCTGTTCAAGTGCAGTGTAACCGTGTGAGCCAATAACAGTGCCCATTCTAGTTTGCACTGTTGCTGTCAACAGCTTAGAAGCTCCAAAATCAATTAGGATTAATCGCCCGTCACTTTGACGGCGAATAATATTCTGTGGCTTGATATCCCGGTGAATCACTCCCCGCACATGGATAAACTTCAGTACCGGCAGTAAATCTAGCAAAAGTTGACGAATCTCCGTTTCGTTATAGTTTGCCCGCGTTTGCGATTCTTTGAGCAAGTTTTGCCCATTGATAAACTGCTGCACCAAAAACAGATAGCTATTTTGCTCAAAATAAGCCAATAAAGTGGGAATTTGCGGATGTTCTGCCAGTTCTTGCAGTCGGCTCGCTTCTTGTTTAAATAGTTCAACGGCTTTGGTTAGCGGCCCAGTTCCCTGAAGTTTTGGCGCGAATTGCTTAACAACACAACATTCATTCAGTTTGTGTACATCTTTTGCGAGATAGGTTCTACCAAATCCGCCTTCGTCTGATAAAACCTGAGTGGGACGATAGCGACCTCCTAGCAGGGGTATCAATTCCGCTCTACAACTGTGGCAATAGTTGTTTTTATCAGGATTTAAGGGTTTTTGGCAATCGGGATTCACACAACAGAGCATACTGGGAATCCATTTGAGTTGGGGTATATATTCATCTTAAGTCATGCAGTATAATCTCTCTTGTTAGTAAATATCACTGAGACACCATACAAATCCCCAGTTTCCTTACCTCATCAGGTATTGAACAATTTAGATAACTTGCAAAAAATTGTGTTTGAGCGATGCCTTTTGACAAATTGATCGGCATAAAGTCTGCTTATGTATTACATCTCCTGTGAATAATTTAGTCAGGTTTACAAAAATATCTGAGCAAAAATCCGAAAAGCAGCAATTTAAGTTTGTAGCTCAGTATATACCTACGAAATTGAGATTTCGTCTAGTAGTCTAAATTGAAAATATAATTTTTCCGATTTGATTGTGGCAAACATTTGGATATGTAGTATATACGAATTCATGTGATTACAGGCGATGCCTTTAGTAAGCCGCTAAGGTATATACGCTAAATTTCCCTTTCCGTTTAAATAACTGCTGCGGTTAAAACAGCAACTAGTATTAATTTTGTCTTTCAGTAATAGACAAAATTATCAGCAAAATTAGGAGCGTAATTATGCTATTAGAAAACAAAAACTATCGTCGCAAATTAAGTCATGTTTTAATTGGTTGCGTGACTAGTAGTTTGTTAATTACAAGTAATGTGCTGCCTATAAGTGCTTTGGTGAAATCTCAAAGTTCTCAAGACTTCATAATTGCTAAATCACCAGATGAGAGACAACCAGAAGCAGTAAAAAAAGGAATTGAGCAAATTCCTGCTTCTCAAGCATCAATATCTCCACGACGGAAAACGCCTGTTGAGTCACCAATACAGCAGACTCCTCGTGTATCGTCTCAGAGAGAAAATTCTCAGCGGACTTCCAGCGTTTCAGATAATAGCTCTACTCCTAGATCGTCTAGACGTAGGACTTATAACTCAAATTCTAATCGTTCGAATGGTGGTGACTCTGCATCTAGATCCTCTCGAACTAGAACTGCAAATTCAAACGCAAGTCGTTCTAATGGTGGCTCTGGGAGAGTTCGCAAGCCAAGTTCTAATGTCGCTACAAACCAAAATATCGATAATTCAGCACTTTCTTCGCCTGCAACACCAACTTACAAAGAGATTAACTTTGTAGATGTTGCATTAGGTATTTTGAGTAAAAGTGACTTTCAATCTGAAGGTAGATATTTTCAGTTCTATGAGTTTGAGGGTAGAGAAAATCAATTAGTGCAAATTAGACTGATTGGCAGTAATGATACACGTAGAACCAATAACTTGAGTTTAAAACCCTTGTTGTTTCTGCACGATCCTGATAACAATATCATCGTCAAAAAAGGCGCTTTGGATAAAAACAGTGGTGGCGATGATGCATTTATTTTTGCGCGACTGCCTAAGAATGGCACTTACAAGATTGCAGTTACTAGTCAAGATCCTGGAGATACAGGTCGCTATAGCTTGGCTCTCAGGAATGACAGAGCTAGCTATACTTTAGATGAATCAGGCCAACTAACTGCCAAAAGCTCAACCCTGAAACAAAATGGAGGCGCTTATAATGTTTCTAATTTTCAAGGTAAAAAAAATCAGCTTATAAGTATTCGTGTAGATAGTGTTGATGAAGAGTTTTCTCCTTATGTAGCTTTGCTAAATTCTCATGGACAGACGATCGCTATCGATAAAGACAAAGACAAAAATGGTGTCTATAGTGCTTTAATTGACCGAGCTAAGTTGCCTGAAGATGATACATACTATATAGTTATTACTTCCAAAAATCCACAGGAACGCGGTAAATACAGATTGACTATCTTCTAAGCTAATTGCTGATTTGTCATTTGTCATTGGTCATTTGTCATTTGTCATTGGGCATGGAGAAGAGACAAGGTAGACAAGGAAGAGGCTTGTTCAATAATTCCCCCTTGTCCCCTTGTCCCCTTGTCCCCTTGTCCCCTCATCTTCCCCAATCCCCACTCATTCAGACAACCGCCAAATCTTAATAGTGTTATCTTCACTACCGCTAACAAGGGTTTTGCCATCAGGAGTGAAGGTAACAGATGTGACGGTGTTGGTGTGCCCCGCTAATGTGAGAATTTCTTCTCCTGTAGCTGTATTCCACAGTTTGATGGTACGATCGCGGCTACCACTAGCAATAATTTTACCATCGGCACTGAAAGCTACAGATGTGACGGTGTTGCCATGTCCCGCTAGTGTGCGAAGTTCTCTTCCGGTAACTAAATTCCAAAGTTTGATGGTGCGATCGCGGCCAGCACTAGCTAAAGTTTTACCATTTGGGCTAATAGCCACAGTTGTCACTGTTTGAGAATTTCCTTCTAATGTGCGGATTGGGTATCCCTTTGCTAGATTCCAGATTTTGATCGTCTTGTCAAAACTGCCACTGGCCAGAATCACACCATCGGGACTGATAGCCACTGACCGCACCCAGAATGTATGCCCTGCTAGTGTCCGAATTTGCTCTCCTGTTGCCAAATCCCAGATTTTAATGGTGTTGTCATCACTACTAGTAACTAAAGTCTCACTATCAGCACTGATGGCCAGGGCATGAACTGAATCAGAATGCCCCATAAGAGTGCGAATTTGTTTTCGCGTTGCCAGATTCCAGATTTTAATGGTGTTGTCATCACTGGCACTAACTAGAATTTTGCCATCTGGACTAATTACTACGACATTCACCTGCTGAAAATGCCCGTTGAGTGAAGAGATTAGTTTTCCGGTTGCGAGATTCCAAAGTTTGATTGTGCGATCGCTGCCACTGCTGGCTATGGTTTTACCATCGGGGCTGATGGCGACAGATAAAACTGAGTTTTCGTGTGCTTGGAGGGTGTTAGCTAAGGAAACCTTACCCAAGGTAATCTGACTCAAAATCGCGTCATTTTTACCAGGACTATTGTGCTGAATCAATCTAGAGACCAAACTAGTTTGAATACGGCGAAAATTTTTATACCAAGATTCACTGAATCCAAACAACAGAATGAAAGCACTTAGCAAGATGAAAATTCTCAGTAAAGGATAATTTTTTGGTAAAGATGGTGCTTTAGTTGGTGGTAATTTCCCAGATGACTTACCCGCAGGTGGTAGGGCGAGGAGTTGTTTGGGAGTCAAGTCTCTAAGGACTTCTTCGGCTGATTGGTAACGTTCATAGATATCTTTTTTCAAAAGCTTATCGATGACAAAATCCAACTCAGGATTTAACGGACTTTGCAAATATTCCCGCCAATTACTTACCCAGGCGTATCCAGATTCCATCCACAACTGAAATGGGGAATTTCCCGTTAGCAGATGAAAGCAGGTAGCCCCCACACCGAACAAGTCGCTAGCAGGGAAAGCTTTCCCATCTCTAATTTGTTCTAGGGGAGAATAACCATGTGAACCTATGGATGTGCCAGATTTCTGCTGAACTTTGGCGGTAAATTGTTTTGAGGAACCAAAATCAATCAGGCTTAATCGCCCATCATTTTTATTGCGGATAATATTTTCTGGCTTGATGTCTCGATGAATAACTTTGCGATCGTGGATAAATTTTAGGATGGGTAATAAATCTAGCAAAATAGATTGAATGTCTCTAGCGTTATAAGCCTTGCGCTGTTGCAACTCCTTTAATAAATTTTCCCCATTAATAAACTGCTGCACCAAATATAGGCAGCCGTCTTGCTCAAAGTAAGCTATCAAAGTTGGAATTTGGGGATGTTCTCCAAGGTCTTGTAGTCGCTGCGCTTCCTCTGCAAACAACTCCATCGCCTTTTTTTGCGACCAAGTTCCTTGGAATTTTGGAGCTAATTGCTTGATAACACAGCGTTCATTGAGTTTATCTACGTCTTCTGATAGATAGGTTCTGCCAAATCCCCCCTCATCTGAAAGGACTCGGATGACACGGAAGCGATTTCTTAAAAGTGACACCAGCGGGGTGCTACAACTTTGGCAAAACTTCTTTCCATTGGGATTCAGGGGATTTGAGCAATCGGGATTTAAGCAGCAGATCATGATCTGACAGGCGCGACTGCATGACAACTTCGGCTAAGTTTGCCCCGAACTTTCCCTTAAGATAATTGACTCTCGCTTACTTGTGGTAGATAAACCCTGTCTGGGGATTGGGGAATTACTTATATAGTTAGCTTTTGTAAATAGTAGTCAGTCTTCCTCATCTGTGGAAAACTACGAGAGCCATAAGATTAATTATTCTATCGATTATATAATAATCTGAATAAAAATATTTTTTTGAACTTTTAAACCTAGTAATTTTGCTTGTATCTTGGCAAGTGATAACTGACTCAGTATTGAAGATAAATCCTGATTAATTAATCATTACTGACTATCAAATATAGTTAAAATGCTTACTAAATTTGTTTTAGCTATTTTAAATTGCCCATAATTAATTATTCATTTGATACTTTAGCTAAAAAAGAGCAGCAACTTACAGCAGATTTAAAGTTGATCAGGTACACAACAATTCGTCTGTTACTCAGGGATAAAGCGTGTTTTACTCCTGAATTCTGAATTCTGAATTCTACTGTATGTGCTATCTTGTTTCCTTGAATCTTGCTCTCCATTTCCGAATAGCACTAGCAGTTCTGGCTACAGGTGGCATATATACATCATAATTTTCGTGTTGTGTAATTTCATGTTGGGGAATTTTATGTTGTGTAATTTCGTGTTGTGTAATACTTTTATTATTTAATTTTTGGGTAGTTAGACAGTTAGCCAAAGTAGGTGAATAACTTTCATTACTTAAAGCTTTTATCACTTCATCGGCAGTCTTAAACCGCTCCTCTAAGGTAATTTTCACCATTTTTCCTAAAATCTGGGCGAAACTGTTGCTGATATTTACCTGTTTTTGCCAAAATATTTCACCAGTATTTGGGTCGTAGTCCAATTCTAAAGGACTTTTAGCAGTCAACATATAAATACAAGTTACACCCAGCGCATAAATATCACTGGCATAAACTGGACGTAGAGAAAACTGTTCTGGTGGTGCAAATCCCCTAGTCCCGATAAAGTTGGTATTTGCCACTGGATTGATTGAGTTTTCACAAGCGTTAACTATTTTCTCTTTCACCGCCCCAAAATCAATCAACACTATGCGCCCATCATATTCACACCGTAATAAATTTTGGGGCTTAATATCCCGATGAATCACATAATGTTTATGAAGATACTGTAATACAGGTAATAATTCCTGTAAAAACTGCTTAACTGAGGCTTCACTTTTGGGCCCAGTTTGCCGCACTTCTCGCGCCAAAGTAAAACCCGGCACATATTCTTGAATTAAAAAGAACTCCCCATTCGCCTGAAAGTAGTCTAATAGCATGGGAATTTGCGAATGACTACCGAGTTGTCCCAAAGTTCTTGCTTCTTTTTCAAAGCGCATACATGCCCTTTGCCAACTTTGGGGAGTAGTTACTTTTGGACAAAGTTGTTTAATGACACACAATGGATTCCCAGGTAATACGGCATTTTTGGCTAAAAATGTCACACCAAAACCACCTCTACCCAAAATTTGCAGTATTTCATAGCGATCGCGAAATAGCCGTTTGGAACCACACATCTGAATCAACTGAGTTTGTTGTGAAATGTTCTCTTGAGAATTCGTTGTTTTTTGAGAAAAACGATTCAGATTCATTAGTATAAAATATCTACTCTTAAAGGAATGTCTCTAATTGTATGATAATTCTTTATTGACAACAGTAAGATTACTGAATCTTTGCCAAATCCTCATTACTCTTTAAAAAGTAAAAATAAAATTTTTTAGGACTTACGCAAAACATAACGAAAGTAGTGGTAATTCATGAATTACCGCTACGCAATAATCAGGTTTTCAGGCATATCTTGCGTAAGTCCTGTTTTTGTAGAACCAGCCGTTTCACGGATGTGTGACGAGCTAATTTGTAGTTTAGTAAAGGTGAAAGTTTGTTACGTAGGTACTTATACGAATTTTGGATGAAGATGCACATAATAAAACCCCTCTGGTTTAGCAAAAGGGGGACGGTGTAGCCGAGGGGTAAAAATATGTAGTTTCACGCTTAGTACATTTATAGAGATGCAAGGACTTGCATCCTGATGATGGGATGTTTTTAACTATAAGTACCTAAGCTAGTGGAGTTTGTGAAGAGAAAATATCTGTGATATTCTCCTCAACCAGCAAATCTGGTGTTTGCATTATAAATGGTAGTTCGGCTCCCACAAGACCTCTTTGGATGCGTTCTAAAGTCTCACTAAAAACAATAAACAGAGGATATATAGTATTAGCTCCCTCACTCAAAATATGACTATGACGCAGAGGCATCAACCACTCATAATCATTGTCTAAATAAACTTGGGTTTGTCGCCAACGTCCTAACAAATCAGAAAAGTCTTCGTGAGCGCGATGAATAAAAACTAAAATCTCTGCTCCAGTTTTGATTTTCCACTCTGGATCGCACATCAAAATTGCGACATCACAGGGTAAGCAAATCGTTTGTGGGGCTGTTGTAGCAGTATTGCGAAGCCGGACAATTGGCAACGGTATAGTGATGATACTTTCATCTGGACGGCGCAGACTGGGAATCATCTCCAAGTATGGCCGATATTGCTTTAGTAAGGCGATCGCAGCTAGATGATTGCTGTACTCTGCCAAACTCGCTTCGTACTGAGATTTTTGCACAGTCATAGTTTATTAAATAGTGAGGAGTGAGGAGTTAGGAGTTAGGAGTTAAAAATAAAATTAATCAGTTAGAAGTTAAAAGTTAGGAATAAAAAACTTTAATTCCTAACTCATCACTTCTAACTCTTAACTATTAATCCTTTATCCCAACTTTTCAAATACCGCAAACATAGGCAGATACATCGCTAGCAAAATGGTTCCAACCATTCCCCCTAGAACTACAATCATCACCGGTTCCAAAATACTAGTCATTGCTTTTACTGCTTGCTCGACTTCATCTTCATAGAAATCGGCAACTTTCATCAACATTGCATCTAATTCTCCAGTTTCTTCTCCGATACTAATCATCTGAATTGCCATAGCTGGAAAAACGGCATCTTTTTGTAAAGCAATGCTAATCATACCTCCTTGTTGAATCTCCATACGGGCTGCATCTATGGCATTAGCAATCACTTGGTTTCCTGATGTATCTCGGACAATTTCCAAGCAAGTTAAAATTGGTACACCTGAACGAGTCAAAGAACCAAAAGTTCGGCTAAAGCGGGCAACTGAAGATTTTTGAATTAAATCACCGAACAATGGCATCTTTAGGGAAAAACGATCGATTGTGATGCGGCCAACAGGAGTTTTACCGTATTGTGTAAAAGCAAATTTCAGTCCGATAAGAGCAGCAAGAAGGACTAAAGCACCCGGACTTCTCAAAAATTTACTAGCATCCATCAAGAATTGTGTTAAAGCTGGTAATGTGATTCCAAGTTGTACAAAAATAGTGGCAAAAATGGGAATAAGAAAAATGGTCATCCCTAGAAAAATAGCAACTGCGATAAAACCCACAACCGTTGGATAAGATAGTGCTGATTTAATTTGGTTTTGTAAACGGGCAACATCTTCTAACAACTTAGCTAAACGGTTTAATACTTCGTCTAGAACACCACCAACTTCGCCAGCTTGAATCATACTCACATATAATCCATCAAAACAGTCAGGATGCTTCCGCATTGCCTCTGAAAGATTCATTCCGCTTTGAACATCGGTACTAATTTCCACAAGGGCTTGTTTCAGTTTAGTATTACTACACTGTTCAGAAAGCACCCCCAGACTTCTAACGATCGCAACTCCCGCATTCATCAAAACGGCAAATTGACGCGAAAAAACGGCTTTGTCTTTCACAGAAACCTTAACTAAGGAATTCTGAAAGTTTTTGAAGGCAACATCTGGCTGAAAGCCTTGAGATTGCTTGAGTTCTTGAATTACAAAACCTTGATCTCTAAGATTAGTACGAGCTTGTACCAAGGATTCAGCAACAATTTTTTCTGTTCGGGATTTTCCTTGGGAATCGCGAACACGGGCAACGAAGTTTGGCATAAATAAATTCAAAATAGTTGTTATTTATTGGGGATTGGGAATTGGTAATTGGTAATTGGTAATTGGGAAAGACTTACTACAACTTCCTCATCTCCCTCATCTCCCTCATCATCCCCAATTCTTTTAATGTGCTTTGGCAGCCACACCGGGTTTAGCACCTGCGGCAGCTTGCGGTGTAGAATTACCAATGAGACGTTGAATTTCATCTGGCTTAGAAGTCTTAGACATTGCCGCTTCAAAGGAAATCGTTCCGGCTTTATAAAAATCGGCTAAAACCTTTTCTAGAGTTTGCATTCCCAATTTGCCGCCAGTTTGAATTGCTGAGTAAATTTGAGATGTTTTGCCTTCTCGAATCAAGTTGGAAATAGCAGGAGTGACAATTAGAATTTCTTGAGCCATCACCCGACCATATTCACCGGGTTTAGGGTTTTTCTTAGACACCAAGGTTTGACTAAATACCCCTACCAATGAGTTAGACAATTGCACCCGCACTTGGGTTTGTCTTTCATGGGGGAAAACGTCAATAATCCGGTCAACAGTTTGAGCGGCGGAACTAGTGTGTAGCGTACCAAATACCAAGTGTCCTGTTTCCGCAGCAGAAATCGCCAAAGAAATCGTTTCCAAATCGCGCATTTCCCCCACCAGAATAATATCTGGATCTTCCCGCAGGGCTGCTTTCAAAGCATTAGCAAAGCTTTTAGTATCTTCTCCTAGTTGCCGCTGGTGAACCAAGCTTTTAATTGGTTCATAGACAAATTCAATTGGATCTTCCACCGTTAAAATATGCTCTGCCTTGGTGCGGTTAATCAAGTCAATCATTGCCGCTAGGGTAGTTGTCTTGCCGGAACCTGTAGGGCCTGTCACCAGAATAAGTCCTCTGGGCTTATCACACATTTCTCGTACGATATCTGGCAAACCTAATTTTTCAAAGTTAGGAATCTTAGAACTTAATGCCCGTAAGCAAGCAGCATAAGCACCACGCTCTTTATAGACATTGACCCGGAAACGAGCCAAACCTTTGACACCATAAGAACAATCCAATTCCCAGGTCTGCTCTAAAGTTTTACGCTGAGTATTGTTGAGCATACTAAAAATCAGCCTTTGACATTGATCGGCTGTCAATACATGCTCACCTATAGGGGTAAGTTTGCCACTGATGCGAAAGTAGGGAGGCAAACCTGCGGATAAGTGCATATCCGAGCCACCCAATTCAATCAACTGCTCCATCAAATCTTCAATCATCATTTCCATAGTTCTGCTTCCTTTTAATTTTGTTATTTGTCATTTGTCATTTGTCTTTTGTCATTTGTTTAAAGTTATTAAGCATCGACCAATAACCAATGACCAATGACCAATGACCAATGACTAATGACCAATGACCAATGACTAATGACTAATGCCCAATGACTATTAGTCTTAAAACCGAGGTGTCATACAGTAAGGACAATCCAACCATTCTTGTTTCAACGTGGCATCGCAACTCCGACAGGTAAGACCAGTCTTGCGTTTGGCTTTTAACTCTGCTTCCAAGCCAGTATCGGTAAACGTCACTCGTTCTACTTCTTCTAGAGTGGTGGAACCTTCACGCACTAAGTCCAAACTATAAGCCAGCAAGGTTTTCATGCCCTCTTCTATTGCCACTTCCTTGATGCGTTCCGTGGGTGCATCTTCGTTGATCAGAGTTTGCAGGTTTTCGGTGACTCGCATGACTTCATAAACACCACAACGCCCTTTGTAGCCGACCCCATTACATTTTGGGCAAAGGTGATTTTTGGTTTTGGCATCTGCGATCGCATCTAATGTCAAGGTGTTAGCCTTATAGAAGGTGACTCCCACATCTGAAGAAGCTGATAGACCATAACGAGCCAGTTCCTCGGTTGTGGGAGTGTAGGCAATACGACATTCAGAACATACACGCCGCACTAGACGTTGAGCTAAAACACCAATTAAGGAACTAGAAACCATGAAAGGCTCAATCCCCATTTCTCCCAAACGAGCGATCGCACCTGGGGCATCATTGGTATGTAAGGTAGTTAATACTAAGTGACCAGTCAAGGCAGCCTCAATTGCTGTTTTTGCCGTTTCCTTGTCCCGCGTTTCACCCACTAGCAGCACATCTGGATCTTGCCGCAAGAAAGCCCGCAATGCAGTAGCAAAATCTAGCCCTTTTTCCCGAATCACCTGTACTTGAGTAATCCCTGGAAGACTGTACTCAATTGGGTCTTCTACAGTACTGATATTAATTCCGGGATCGTTCTTTTCTGAGAGTGCAGAATACAGCGAGGTTGTTTTTCCAGAACCAGTTGGCCCAGTTACCAAAATTAGCCCAAAGGGACGGCTAACCATATCCTTGACAATATCCAAAGTCTCTGGATCGGTAATTAACTTATCTAATCCCAGTTGGGTGGAGGAGTTATCCAAAATCCGCAGTACCACCTTTTCCCCGTAGCGACTGGGTAAGGTATTCACCCGGAAGTCCACCTTACGTCCCTCAAACAGCCGACGGATACGCCCATCTTGGGGTAGACGGCGTTCAGCAATGTCTAGATTGGAGATGATTTTAAATCGGGCTGTCACCGCCGGGATGATTTTTTTCGGCATTGGGGGGAAAGCTTCACGCAGTACGCCATCTTTCCGAAAGCGAATGCGTAAGTTTTCTTCTTGCGGTTCGATATGAATGTCAGAAACGCCCTCATGCAAGGCTTTAGCTAGGATTCTGTTGACTAGGTTAATAACTGGGGCATCCTCTGCACCCTTCATCGCTGCCCCTAGATCAGCCTCCATTTCTTCAGGAGCATCCGAAATATCGAGATTTCCGAGATTTTCTAAATCCTGACTAATATCTGTAGAGTTTTCTCGTTCTAGGTGCTTCTGCTTAACAGCCACTTCATCCAGGTATTGGTTGATTAGCTGCTGGTAATCTTCCTGGGTAATTACCATGCGCTGCAAGGCCAAACCTTGGGGGCGCAAGATGCGGTTCAGGTCATCGGAAGCCTCTAGATTATCTGGAGCAACCATCGCCACTAAAACTGAGGGCGGGGTTTGGTCTTCCTGTTTCGACAGTGGTACTAAACGATGGCGACGGCAGATATCCACTGGGATGAGGGTTTCAATCAGGTTCCCCATCATCGTGTTGCCAACGGAATTGACTTCTGGATCGAGGAATTCAACTCCGTATAGTATTTTCAGTTCAAATAGCTGTTGTTTTTTGTATTGCCTGAGCAACTCAGGCGATAGTTGTTGCCCAGTGATTGACTCTAATACTTCTGTTAAGGGTCTGCCAGATTTGCGGCTTTCAATTAGTGCCTGCCTCATCTGTTCGGTATTGACATAGCCAGATTGCACTAGCTTGTTGCCAAAGGGCGAAAACTCTGTTCTGGTAGTTAGAGCGGTACTGCGCCGTTGTGCTGACGAGTAAGTCATAAATGAGCAATTGAGTAGGGGAAACCTCTGCTTAAAGTATTCCCCTACTGTGAGATAGAATTCTCATTGACACGGATTAAATTCAAGTCAAAAATGTTCTCGTTGCGATCGCCAGTTAAAAATTTGTGTTTTCTACCTCGATTTTCCACAGAAATTTCAGCACTATTACTTATTGACAAATTGTTAATGACCTTAATCTGTTACTGATGAGGACTGCCCATCCCACAGCTAGAAGCCGTGTGGCTCTCTGCTCTAATAGTTGTAAGCCACGTCAAGTTTGAAGGTGGAAATTTCTGTAACTTCAACTCCAAAACTCATCTACATCCAAACTAGCTATTTCTGACTGCAATTCCTGAAAATGGTCACTCTTAGTCAGCATTGCCACTTCCTGTTGCCGTTTTTTATGGTCGATTTCTACCTTCAATTCTTCTAACTGGCGTTTCAATTCTTGTTCACGGCGTTTGCGTTCCGTGATGTTTTGCACAATTCCTTCGTAATAAAGCAACTTACCACTTTTGTCTCGCACCGCACGGGTGTCTTCCTGAATCCAGATGATGCTGCCATCCTTCTGGTAGGCTTGATACTCAAAGGCTTTAACTTCTCCATCTTCTGTTAACCGACGTGTGAGATCCGCTTGATCTTCGGGAGCAACATAGACTTGTTCTGTAATATTTGTAATATTATTTACCATCTGTTGCGGCGAATCATAGCCGTAGATGCGTGCCATTGCTGGGTTAACACTCTTGAATTTCCCGTCAGAGGTGGACTGAAAAATTCCCTCCAAGGCATTTTCAAAAATGCTGCGGTAGTTTTCTTCGGCAATTTTAAGGGCTTCCTCAGCGCGTTTGCGATCGCTAATATCAATCCCGACAGTCACTGTTGCAGTGCCCTTTTGATACTTCTGTGCTGCAACCAGGTAGTATTTGCTAGAGCCGTTTAAATCCACTTCGATTACCTGGGAAGCAGATTCTTGGCGATTTAACAAAAACTTCCTTGTGAATTCTGCTAGTTGGGTGCTTCCTTGCAGGAAGCCCACTTCTTTGCCAATAAAAGCATCTTGGGAAAGATTCCAATCCTCTGCTAAATAACGGTTGACGCCGATGTAAACTCCACCAGAATCAATCCAGGAAATGGAACCAGGTACAGCATCTAAGACTGCTTCGAGTTGTTCTTTAGCAACAGCTAATGCTCGTTCACTCGCTTTCCGGGCGCGTAAATATTTTTGTAGCAGTTGCAGGACACCCCACCAGATGGGAATCAGTGTGAGTAAACTGACTACAGAAATTATGCTGGATAAGAATAAATTGCGGCTAAAGGAGTTAAAGTTATACTGAATTCGATTTTGAATCGCTGTTGTACTACGCTTAATTCCAGCCGCGTAGATTTGCTTTTGCCGCTCGTATTCTGGGCTGGAGAGTAACTTTGCTGCTGCCTCAACTTGTCCAATTCTTGTTAATTCAAACGATCGCTTCTCCATCTCAACAAGTTTAAGATTTGCTGCATCCGTTTCAGATACTCCCTTCTGTTTATAAGCTTCTGGTGCAATCTGCATTGCTTGTTTAATAGCATTATCAAGTTGGGGTGCAAATTGGTGATATCGCTGATCCCAGCGACTGTCGCCGGTTACAGCATTCATCCGGGCAGACATCGTTAACACTTCATCAAGATGAGTTATGGTGCTAGTCAGTTCTTGCAGTTGAAAATCATTGACAACGATGCGGTGAAAATCTTGATAGGCATTCCAGGCGCTCCAGCCAAGTGGCAGGAAGAGTGATAAGGTGAGCAGGATAGTGACGGCAATAGTGCCGACGGGTCGATCAGCAGTCAGCTTTAGCAAATGAGTAAGATATCGCTTCATATTCATCTGATCTTCGTACTTAGGGAACTCCAAAAAATAAATTATCCAATTTCTCGACTCAAAACGACTTTTCCTCCCCCTGCTAAGTACAGTTTTGTGTAAAAGCGTAACGTTTTTAATGCATCCCGATGCATTGGCTTTGCAAGGCAATACAGTTCAGTTAAGCAATTTTTTCCTTCTCTTTCTTCTCTTTGTGTCCTCTGTCTTGAAAAGTGACGCTCCTACGTCGCTAACGCTGCGCTAACAGATCGCCGGAAGCCGGCGCTCCGACTTTTCGCTGCGTCTTCTCTACGAGACGCTACGCGAAGGCGGTTCGTTAAAAAAATTGACTTTGACAAAGAGTTTTAGCTTTAACCCAAGCGTATTGCTTTGCAAGGGGACGCATTGGCATTGCATTGGGACGCATTGGCTTTGCATCGGGATGCATTGGCTTTGCAAGGGGATGCATTGGCATTGCAAGGGGACGCATTGGCTTTGCAAGGGGATGCATTGGCTTTGCATCGGGATGCATTGGCTTTGCAAGGTATTGCTAAATTTAATTCGCTACGAATTAATGAAATGCTGTACTAAGAGCTCCCCTGCCAAGAGAGCGATGGGATATTTTTTATTTGGAAATCACCTAGTACAGGTCGGCGGAAATAAACCTACCATTCAAAACAGCCAGAAAGCCTAAAATTCAAGCATGCGTGAATGCGTGACTTTTGAATGCGTGACTTTTGCCTTTCGGTACTAGCGGGCTTCATGTACTCCCATAGCGGCATGAATAGCAGATTCAATCGCTCCCTGAATCCAGCGTGTTTCAAACTTACTACAGTGATCGCCTGCGAAATAAACTCGCCCGTCTGGAATCACAATGTTGTTGAAATGAGACATAGTACCTGGTTCTAGCAATGCACCGACCCCTCCAGCATAGGGATCGTTGCCCCAGTGATGATACACTGCCACTTCAAAGGTGCGATCAATTTGCGGATGAATCTCGCCTAAGTTTTCGATCGCCTGTCGGATCAGATAATCTTTGGGCAAGCTGGCAAAACATGCTGCATCTCTCCCCCAGGTATAACTGGCTAAGAGTGCGCCTCGTCCGGTTTCCTGTCCGTGTTGAGGATAATAGACGTTGCGGATCGCTAAGTCAGTAACCGAACCACCCCCATGAATTCCATCATCGTTTTCCCAGAAGCGAGAACTGCATTGGAAAAAGATTTTGGAGGAGGAGTCATAGTTGAGTTGACGAATAGCACGACGTTTGCGCGGTGAAAAGGAGGGGGTCACTTCAATATGACGCAACAGGCTAAAGGGAATGGTGACTATCAAATAATCTCCAGTTTCCTGAAAACGTCCTGCCGCTGTATCATAAGTAACCGTGACATCTTTGGCTGTATTTTCGATCGCCTCCATAGATGCCCCAAACCGGATGTTCTTACCCAAAATTGGCAAAAACGCATTGGGCAAAGCATCAGAGCCATCTACGAGATACACCATGTGGGAAAAGGTGTTTGAGTATTCGTGATGCAAGTAACTGACGAAGGAAGAATTCATCCGGGATTCGACATTCCACAGAATGCCTAACATTTCGATCGCTCCTTCTGACCAACCCGAATGGCGCAAGAACCCACGCAATGAAAAATGGTCGTATTCTTCAATAATGCCATCCCAAGCAGTCTCCCCTTGCTCCAGCACCCGCTCGTAAAGCGGCTTGAAGGTAGCTTTCAACAGGTCTTCGGGTTGTTTGCCCAACTCGTGCGGGTGAACATCAAACTCAAACTTCTTGGGATCGAATTCTTTGCGACGAACGCGCTTGCCTTGTAGATAGATGTAGGCGTTTGGGTTAGCTAAAATAAAGGGTTCTGTCTTCAGGCGGAACCGCTTGATATATGCCATCGTTAAGTCGTGGCTTTGGGGGATTCGCATTGCTCCCATCTCTGCCCGTAGTCCGGGAGCTAGTCCTGACCGCACAGTGTAGATTCTGCCGCCGACTCGATGTTGAGCTTCCAGAATCGTGACATTGTGTCCTGCCCGTTTGAGCAGGTCGCCTGCAACTAGACCTGCCATCCCCGCCCCAACGATGATCACCTTTTTTGGGCGACTTTTTCCTGCTTCTAAACCTTTTTCGAGGATGTTTAGTAATGAGTTGGAATTTGAATTCATGATTGGCGATCGCTTTTTAAAAGTTGTCAGTAATCAGTTCAACTTACCAAGTGTCTGCATCTCCTGTTCCTGCAATCCAATCTTCTAAAACGCGATCGGGCTTGGCAACATTAAATAAATGTAGTCCAAAATCTTTAGCCAGTTCTTCGCAAATCTTGATTCCCCGCACACTATTTCCCTTACTGTCTAGAGGGGGTGAGAATGTGCCAATCCCTAACTTGCCAGGAGCCACAGCTGTAATACCACCACCCACACCACTTTTGGCAGGCATCCCGACGCGATACGTCCACTCCCCGGAATAATCATACATTCCGCAGGTGAGCATAACACTAATCACATCCTGAACGTAGCGTTCATCAATCGCTCGCTCACCTGTGACAGGATTAATCCCGCCATTCGCTAACGTCCCTGCCATCATTCCCAGATCCCGTGCGTTCACCAAGATGGAACATTGCTGAAAATAGAGGTCAAGGGTTTCTTCAACTCGCTCACTGACCATATCAAAGTTGAGCATCAGATATGCCATTGCTCGGTTACGATTTCCTGTTGCTTTTTCTGACAAAAAAACAGGGACGTTAATATCATGAGCGCGTCCAGTATATCGCTTAAACATATCTAAAATGCGCTTGAGCCGTTCTGTTCCGCCCTTGCCCTTAATCAGATCACATGTGGCGATCGCGCCTGCATTTACCATTGGGTTATAAGGACGATTCGTTTTCTCGTCTAAGACAATTGCATTAAAAGCTTCCCCTGTTGGCTCAACGCTGACTTTGGTATTGACGTATTCTCGACCGTGATCTTCCAACGCTAAACCATAGACAAATGCCTTGGAGATGGATTGGATCGTGAAGAGTTGGTCGCATTCCCCGACATCAAAAACTTGACCATTTTTCGTCACGACACAAATCCCAAACCATTCTGGTTTTGCCAGTGCCAACTCCGGAATATAATCTGCAACCACACCATCATCAACCAAACGATACTTCTCGTAAAGATCGCTTAGATAATTGCGAAAGGGAGATGCAACTGCTGTAATAGAACTCGCAAGAGAGTGTAAATCACCAGTGTTCATAAAATATCTCTCGTAATGAATCGGTTATTCCATAATCCGTTGGGCAACTTTGGTAAATTCCTGACTAATGGGATGATCCTGATACTTCACGCAGAACACTCCTTCACTGGCAAGTTGCACCATGTCTTCCGATAGGGGAAAAATGCCTGCGACTGGGGCACTGTAGGCTTCTTCTACCTTCTGCTGCAATACCTCAAAGTTGAGTTTGCTGTGCGCTTTGTTAATCGTCAGTAATAACTTACGAACATTGAGTTGACGCGCCACATCCACCGTTACAGCCGTTCCTTGGTAGTCTTGTTTATCTGGGCGCAAAATCAAAATCAAGACATGGGAAATGGCGATCGACAAAAAGGTTTCTTTTGAGAGTCCTGGATGAGTATCGATGAACAAATAATCAAGCTGTAATGCCTTCACCAATTGCCGAAGCCCATCGTTGAGCCGCTTCACGTCGTAGCCTTCTTTCAGGATTCTGGCAATATTATCTGCCTTCACACTGGAGGGAACCAGAAAAATCTGACCGACTCCGGTTAATCCCACGTTGGCACTGACATCATATGCAGCCTCCTCAATCGGACTTTCCCCCCAAAGGTAGTTATTCAGGGTTTTGTTCATTTGTTCTGGCTCTAAGCAAAACAGGTTGTGAATTCCAGGTGAGGGAACATCAGTGTCCACCACACCTACCCTATTTCCAGCTAGAGCAACAGTTGTTGAAAGGTTGGCAGTAAAGTTCGATTTTCCAGTTCCACCACGGTAAGAGTGTATTGAAATAACTTTCGGCATAATCATTAAGTATTTTTTAATATTTGCAATTCGTAAACAACAATCATTAGGAAGACCTCACTGGCGGCGATCGCCACACCTCATAGATAGATGGAAGAAATAAATAAAAAAATCCTCTTTTCTTCTGCCCTCTGCCTGGTTTCTTGAAAGAGGGCTGAATGTAAAGATTTTTTGATATGCACTTAGTTCAAGCCAGTCCAGTTTAATAATTGGTTGAGAGTGGATACTAAAGCAGTCCTACTCACAATAATCTTTTAGGTAAGTAAAGTTACTTAGCACATAATGGATTTTATCCTTAATTGAACTATCAAGCAACTATCTGACTCTGCCTGCTTTCTGGTCTGAGCGCATCAGTGACAATTTCAATTCATTAACAATTTGTCAATAAGTAATAGTGCTTAAAATTGTGCGGAAATCGAGGTAGAAAACACAAATTTTCAACTGGCGATGGCAAAGGCTGGCTACGCCTAACGCTCTTTCATCACTCTCACCAGAGAATAAAACAATAATCCTTGCTACATAAGACTTTCAGGCAAAAGAGATGATTTTAGCCATAATGTTAGAAAATAAAGCTCCAAACCCAGTTTCTGTACCTTGTTTAGAAGTTGGCTGAGATTTTTTTTGACCAGAGTGATGAAAGAGCGCTAAGTAGGTAGGCACGATAAAATTGATATATGTTTGGTTTTATAAAAACGGTGAAATAATGAATTTCTAGGGTATGTGCTGAATTTACATTTCGTTACATACTTGAAAATTTTCCTGCCCACTTACTTACGCGTCATATTTAAAAGCACGATTCATTCTTAAGAGAAAAATCCAGTACAAAGCTTAATTTGATACTCTACCAAGCGGTTGATTTAGAGCACAATTACTATTGACAAAACTGATTTTGTCTTAACATGTCACGAATAACCTCTATGGGGAAGCAATCTACGCGCAGCGTCTCGTAGAGAAGAGCGTCTTCGCGGAGCGTCTCGAAGAGAAGAATTTGTAGAGTTTGCGTAAGTCCTATAATTGACAAATGGTTAAATTTTAATGACTCATGAATCAGATGAGGGGCGAATCACATTCAGCGCCACTCTGACAAATTACTTACTCCTAGAGGTACACTACTCGTTCGGGTTCCCGCCTTAGTGGCGTCTGGGCTAACGTGTTCACCATTTGTCACAATAAGAGGACAGTTACATCACTTCCAAGAACTTGTCGGCAACAAAATCAGCCTCAGTGGCAAGTCGTGGATGACGACGGTTGCAAGCTGTGCAGATACACTGCCATAAATAGGATCTGGAATGAGTAGACAATGATCGATGAAAATAAACAGATAAACAATACAAGCCAGCAATTGGGTGAACCAACAGAGGTAAAGCAAGCAATGAAGAGTGACTCCCCAGCCCACATTAATTTCAATGAATCTGGTAGCGAGGTGACAGAGCAAGTGGCAGCCCAAACAAATATATCAGGCGATACTACTGTCAATTCAGAAAATAGCGTTGCAGCAACTGAGAAAACTGAAGTAGAAAGGGCAGCTTTGGCAGAACTGACTCAACAAATCGAGTCCGTCAAAACGCAACTGGAAGACCGTAGTACTCAATATATGCGGATTGCCGCTGATTTTGAGAATTACCGAAAACGCACTAGCAAAGAAAAAGAAGACCTTGAGTTACAGGTGAAGCGGAACACGATTTTGGAATTGCTGCCAATAGTTGATAATTTTGAGCGGGCGCGATCGCACCTCAAACCGCAATCTGATGCTGAAATGACTATGCACAAAAGTTACCAAGGCGTTTACAAACAATTAGTAGATAGCCTGAAGCGCTTGGGTGTATCGCCAATGCGTCCCGAAGGTCAAGAATTCGATCCTAACCTGCACGAAGCAGTAATGCGGGAACCTACGGATGAACATCCTGAAGGAACAGTGTTAGAAGAGTTAGTGCGCGGATATTACTTGGGCGATCGCGTGCTACGCCATGCAATGGTCAAAGTAGCTGCTCCCAAGGAAGATACACCTTTTGCACCAGAAGATCAGTCGAGTTCAGCCAGCAGTTAAGCTGTAGTCGCTCGCCTCGCTGACCTCAAGTGCCTGGGTTATAGCAAGGACGAGCATCATTATTGAGGTATGGGATGGAGAGGATGAGGGAGATCAGGGGGATGAGGAGGATGAGGGGGATAAGGAGGAATTTACTCCCTGATCTCTGTGATCTCCCCCTGCTTCCCTACCTTTCCCATTTCTATATGCTGAAGTTTTGAGCTAGTCTGCGACATATTACAGCAGAAAAACTCGGTAAAAATACTGATAATTATGGGAAAAGTTATTGGGATCGACTTAGGCACTACTAACAGTTGCGTCGCAGTTTTGGAGGGTGGTCAACCACTTGTAATCTCCAATTCTGAAGGTGGACGAACTACTCCAAGTATTGTGGGATTTGGGAAAAGTGGCGATCGCTTGGTTGGTCAATTGGCAAAGCGCCAAGCTGTAACCAATGCTGAAAACACAATTTACAGTATTAAACGATTCATCGGGCGGCGTTGGGAAGATACTGAAGTAGAACGCGATCGCGTCCCCTACAACTGTGTCAAAGGTCGAGACGAGACTGTTGATGTCCAAATTCGCTCAAAAAACTATACGCCCCAAGAATTATCTGCGATGATCCTGCAAAAGCTGAAGCAGGATGCGGAAAACTTTTTGGGTGAGGAGGTCACTCAAGCAGTGATCACCGTACCAGCATATTTCACAGATGCCCAAAGACAAGCAACTAAAGATGCTGGCACAATTGCTGGACTAGAAGTTTTGCGAATCATCAATGAGCCAACAGCTGCGGCTTTAGCTTTCGGGTTGGAAAAGCAAGACCAAGAGCAGCTAATTTTAGTATTTGACTTGGGAGGCGGTACGTTTGACGTATCGATCCTGCAACTTGGGGATGGCGTTTTTGAAGTGAAAGCGACTTGTGGTAACAACCACTTGGGTGGAGACGACTTTGATAATGCGATCGTGCTTTGGATGATGGAACGCTTCCAGCAAGACGAGAAAATCGACCTTTCCAAAGACAAGATGGCACTGCAACGCCTGCGAGAAGCAGCGGAGAAGGCAAAAATTGAACTCTCCAGTATGGTGAATACCTCCATCAACTTGCCGTTTATCACAGCTGATGACACCGGGCCAAAGCATCTGGAGATGGAACTGGGCCGCTCGAAATTTGAAGAACTCGCAGCGAAATTAATTGAAGCGACCATCGAACCAATGATTCAAGCGCTCAAAGATGCGGATCTCAAACCACAATCCATAGATCGGATTATTTTGGTAGGTGGTTCTACGCGTATTCCCGCAGTCCAAAACGCGCTAATTAAGTTTTTCAACGGCAAAGCTCCCGATCGCTCTATCAACCCTGACGAAGCCGTAGCATTAGGAGCAGCTATTCAAGCAGGTGTGTTGGGTGGTGAAGTCGATAATCTCTTACTACTGGATGTCACCCCTCTGTCCTTGGGAATTGAAACTTTGGGTGAAGTGTTCACCAAAATTATTGAACGCAACACCACAATTCCTACGAGTCGGTCACAAGTTTTTTCCACAGCCGTTGATGGACAAACCTCAGTGGAAATTCACATCCTCCAAGGTGAACGGGCGATGTCACGAGATAACAAGAGTCTGGGCAAGTTTCTACTTGCAGGAATTCCCCCATCTCCCCGTGGTGTACCGCAAATTGAAGTATCCTTTGAAATCGATGTCAACGGCATCCTGAAGGTTTCTGCCCAAGATAAAGGTACTGGTAGAGAACAGAGTATCAGGATTACCAATACAGGTGGTTTGAGTAGCAACGAAGTCGAACGGATGCGCCAAGAGGCAGAACTGTTTGCCGAAGAAGATAGAAGACGTAAAGAACTGGTTGAACTCAAAAACCAAGCAGATAATTTGTTGTTCAGTTACGAATCCACCATCAAGGATAATAGCAACTTTATCGGCGACCAGATGAAAACCTTGGCCAGCGAAAAAGTTGCCCAACTCCAAGCTGCAATGATTGACTCCAGCATTTCCACTGTGGAATTTAAGCAGCGCTTAGACGACTTCCAACAAACCTTGTTTGCAATTGGTGCTGATGTCTACAATCGAGCTAACAGCCAAACTGATGAGATTGAGGAGGCTTCATCTGGTCACTTTACTCCAGAAGTAGATTCACCAATGAATGGCACGCTAATACCACAATTCAACTTTGATTTTGACGAAGAAAGTACTGCTCAGGCTGATTATGAGGCGATAGATTAGGGGTTGGGGACTAGGGATTGGGGATTAGGAATTGGGGATTGGGCATGAGGCATGGGGCATTGGGAATGGAGAAGAGACAAGGTAGACAAGTCAGAGGGGGGAGACAAGAGAAAGACTTGTTCAATAAAATTCCCCCTTGTCACCAGTCCCCATTACCCCTTATCCCCAGAGGGGGCCCCACCTTCCCCAGTCCCCAATCCCCTAATTTGCAAATTTTTATTATGATATTTTAATATATCTAAATATTTAGATTTAGCGAAGTTTCACAACACTTCTGCGGTTTGCTAGATTGTAGAAGCAAATTACTTTGGGCTAGGCAATGTGCAAGTTCAGGGCAATCCAAAGCATAAGGGTGGTTTTCCACACCTAATTGTGCGGCTAGCCCCTCTGTTGATAGGCGAGGTTTTCCTCTCCTACGTAGCACAATTGTAAAAGAGACAGCCGACTCGGCAGTGAGAAGTCTGAGCAGAGGCTTATAACCAGCTGCTAACTTCTATAGCTTTTGTCGTCTCCCACGAGGAAAGCACCTGTTGCTCAAGATTTGTCGGTGATTTTTGTAAAAGGTAAAGGGTAAAATCAGTTATTAACAAAAATTAATTTTCTCTTCTGCCTGCCTTCCGGCAAGCGGCCCTCTAAGGATAATGTGTTGCTCTTGCATATCTGTAGGCAAAACACTTAATCCATAGGGTAGCAAGTGACCGTGAATGACGTTCTACTGACTTCTGCTTTCTTTCTTCTAACTTTTACCTTTGCTATATGGCCCGCGACTATTATGAAATCCTGGGTGTCTCTCGTGACACTGACAAAGAAGAAATCAAACAAGCCTATCGCCGTCTAGCCCGAAAGTATCACCCAGATGTGAACAAAGAACCGGGGGCGGAGGATCGCTTTAAAGAAATTAACCGCGCTTATGAGGTACTCTCAGAACCCGAAACCCGCGCTCGTTACGATCGCTTTGGCCCAGAGGGTGTATCGGGTGCTGGCGCGGGCTTTCAAGATGTCGGCGATATGGGTGGTTTTGCCGATATCTTTGAAAGCATTTTTAGTGGCTTTGCTGGCGGTATGGGTAATCCCACGCAACAAAGACGACGCAGTGGGCCTGCGAGGGGTGATGACCTGCGGCTAGACCTGAAGTTAGACTTTCGAGAAGCGATATTTGGCGGCGAAAAAGAAATTCGCATTTCCCATCTAGAAAATTGTGAAGTTTGTAGCGGTTCTGGTGCTAAACCTGGAACCCGCCCTCGGACTTGTTCGACTTGTGGCGGTTCGGCTCAAGTACGGCGTGTGACTAGAACACCCTTTGGCAGTTTCACCCAAGTCTCGACTTGTCCCACCTGTAATGGCACAGGGATGGTAATTGAAGATAAGTGTGACGCGTGTGACGGTAAGGGCGCAAATCAAGTCACCAAGAAACTCAAAATTACCATTCCAGCCGGGGTGGATAATGGCACACGTTTGCGGATTTCTAGTGAAGGAGATGCTGGTCAACGTAGTGGCCCTCCTGGGGATTTGTACGTTTACTTGTTCGTGAATGAGGACGAGGAATTTCAACGAGATGGGATTAATATTCTCTCGGAAATCAAAGTTAGCTACCTGCAAGCGATTTTAGGTTGTCGGTTAGAGGTAGATACAGTAGATGGGCCAGTAGAACTAATCATTCCAGCTGGAACTCAGCCGAATACAGTAATGAAATTGGAAAATCGCGGTGTACCTCGCTTGGGTAATCCCGTAAGTCGTGGGGATCACATGCTGAACGTGTTAATTGATATTCCCAATAAAGTCACCCCAGAGGAGAGGGAACTGCTGGAGAAGCTAGCTAAAATTAAGGGGGATCGGACTGGTAAAGGCGGTCTAGAAGGATTTTTGGGAAATTTATTTAAGTGATGAAGCCCTCTTCTGTTTCAACTCCCGATGCTCAACTTGATTTACGCGGCACCCCTTGCCCGATTAATTTCGTGCGGACAAAACTACGTCTGGAGAAAATGCCATTAGGAGGTTTGCTAGAAGTCTGGCTAGACCCTGGTGAGCCAATTGAGCAAGTTCCTGATAGTTTGACAATGGCAGGTTATCAGGTGGAACAAATTACAGACTGCACTAGTTATTTTTCTCTGTTAGTGCGCCGTCCAGTTGCTGGCCAATGACAGGGGAAAATTTTGCTGCAACTGGACAGTTATTGGGTACGGTGGTGGCTGTACAGGCTAATTTTTACCGAGTAAATCTAGATCAAGAAGATGGGGAGATGAGGGAGATAAGGGAGATGAGGGAGCAAGATCCTCCTCATCTTCCTCATCCTCCTCTTCTCCTCTGTACCCGGAGAACACGTCTGAAAAAAATCGGGCAACAGGTGATGGTAGGCGATCGCGTTGTGGTAGAGGAGCCAGATTGGGCTGGAGGACGGGGTGCGATCGCTGAGGTTTTACCCCGCCAAAGCGAGTTAGATCGTCCGGCGATCGCCAATGTCAACCAAATTCTATTAGTATTTGCCGTCGCCGATCCACCTTTGGAACCTTATCAGTTGAGCCGATTTCTAATTAAGGCTGAATCTACTGGCTTGGATGTGCTTTTATGTTTGAATAAAAGCGATCTAATTTCACCGACGGAACAACAACAAATTAGCGATCGCCTGCTCGGTTGGGGCTATCAGCCGATATTTATCAGCGTTAAAGATGGTATAAATACCGACCAAGCAACCAAATATTTGAGCAACAAAATTACCGTAATCGCTGGGCCTTCTGGTGTCGGTAAATCCAGCTTGATTAATACCCTAATTGACTCTCTTGATCTGCGAGTGGGGGAAGTTTCTGGCAAACTAGCTCGTGGCCGTCATACCACTCGCCATATAGAATTATTTGAGTTACCTAGCGGTGGTTTACTGGCAGACACTCCCGGCTTTAATCAGCCGGATATGGATTGTATACCAGAAGAATTAATTCATTATTTCCCAGAAGCAAGAAAGCGGTTAGCAGTTGCTAGCTGTCGGTTTAGTGATTGTCTGCATCGAGACGAGCCTGAGTGTGTGGTGCGGGGAAACTGGGAACGATATGAACATTATTTAGAATTTTTGGACGCTGCGATCGCTCATCAAACACAACTGTACCAGCAAGCCGATCCAGAATCTACTATGAAGTTAAAAAGCAAAAGCAAAGGCAAAGGGCAGAGTCAATACGAACCCAAGTTAGAAAGTAAAAAATATCGCCGGATTTCCCGAAAGACTCAGTTGCAGGACTTGCAGGAGTTATATCGGGATGAGGAATAAGGAGGGCGATGTCTACGACGAGTTGCGCCTGGTTGGTCACGATAGCATAGATACAAACAGAAAAAGTATCTTGTATGTCTCAGCCCCTTGCCACCACCCCTAGTTTACAAGCTGCCACTGAGAGTATAATTTTCCCACCAGGCGACATCTATAGTGATGAACCCCCCTTGGAATCTGATTTACACCGCGAACAAATTGATTTACTCATTCGCCTGATTAAATGGTGGTGGCGCGATCGTGAAGATTTTTATGCTACCGGCAACCTGACAATCTATTTCAGTCCCAACCAGAAAAAGTCAGAAGAATTTCGAGGCCCTGATTTCTTTGTGGTTTTAGATACAGAGAAAAAAGACCGCAAAAGCTGGGTTGTATGGCAAGAAGACGGCAAATATCCCAATGTGATTATTGAGATGTTATCTGATTCCACTGCCTCGGTTGATAAAGGTTTGAAAAAGCAAATATACCAGAATACATTTCGTACTCCAGATTACTTTTGGTTTGACCCAAATAACCTAGAATTACAGGGATTTCACTTAGTTGATGGACAATATCAAGACCTTATACCCACTGAGTCGGGTTGGTTGTGGAGTCAGCAGTTAGGGCTATATTTGGCAGTATATTTGGGCAAATTACGCTTCTTTACACCAGATGGACAGTTGGTAATGTTGCCAGAGGAAGAATCAAACCAACAGTTAGAGCAAGCAAATCAACAATTAGAGCAAGCAAACCAACAATTAGAGCAAGTAAACCAACAATTAGAACAAGAACGTCAACGAGCTGCAATATTGGCAGAATGCTTGCGAAATGCAGGTATTGACCCTAACCAAATACTCTGAAAAATAGAATTTTATCTCTAAACTAGGCATGGAAAAATAGTGCTATGAACCAAACAATATCTAATAAAGTCCGTTGGACAACCTCAGACTTAGAATTACTCACAACTGACGAATGGAAGCGCTATGAAATTATTGACGGAGAACTATTTGTGACTAGAGCGCCTCACTGGAGACATCAAGGGACTGCGGGTAATATATGCTTAGAGTTACAAATTTGGTCTCGCTCTAGTGAGCTGGGGGAAACTCGTCAAACTCCCGGCATAATTTTTACAGATGCCGATAATGTCATACCAGATGTAGTTTGGATTAGTCGTGAGCGTTTAGCACAATTGCTAGATGACGAAGGGCATTTGAGAGGAGCGCCAGAACTCATTGTGGAAGTGCTTTCTCCTGGGACAACCAACGAACGTCGAGACCGAGAAGCCAAGCTGAAACTATACTCATCCACAGGAGTCCAAGAATATTGGATTGCAAATTGGCAATTACAGCAGCTAGAAGTTTATCGCAGAGAAGCTGCCCAATTAAAACTGATAGCAACCTTGCTGGCTGATGACGAAATCACATCACCATTGTTACCAGGTTTCGGCGTTCGAGTTCAGCGTTTTTTTGGATAATTTTGGCGTAGGCGTAGCCCGCCGTAGGCATCGCTCATCAAACTCAACTTCACCAGAGAAGGCAAAATTAACAATTCAAAATTCAAAATTGTACCCTTACAGGGAAGCGAGCTACGCGCATCTTCTTGTAGAAAAGAGAATTTCAGACGTGGATTTAAACCGTTTGATCAAAGAAAAAAAGGATACAAAGCCAATGAATTTATTTATGGAAAAGAAAAAATGCAAAGCAACATTAATTCAAGCCCCCGGATTTATCCTGGTCGTGCTTCAATGCGTGAATTTTGAATTTTGAATTTTGAATTCCCCGCAGGGGTTGACTGAGAGTCTCCATACTGAGGTTGTCAAAGTGTCACGCCGAAGCCTCAATGCTTCCTGAGCCTGTCAAATGCGAACAGCATCCCGCAAGGAAAAAATGAAACTGAAGCTACGTGAAGGTGGCTCAAAAATAATTATTAAACTGCTAAAGCACAAAGATAACAAAAATACTGTAACTTAGAAACCCGATTTTTCTACTGCAATAAGCCAACCAAAAACTAGAAGAGGAATGATAAGGGGCTAAAAGATTGGTACAAGGTTTTTAAATTAATTTAAAACTGCTACAAATCTACTTTGCGATCCCCATAAAGTCTTAAAATATTGTTAATTTCTGCCAACCCTCTCGACCTTCAACTTACAAGTATCACCCCAAAATCACTATGTCTATCGGCTACGTCGCGCTTGTACTCCACGCACATCTACCCTTCGTTCGTCACCCAGAAAGTGACTACGTGCTGGAGGAAGAATGGCTCTATGAAGCCATCACAGAAACCTACATCCCCTTATTGAAAGTATTTGAAGGCTTAAAGCGAGACGGTATCGACTTTAAAATCACGATGAGTATGACACCCCCTTTAGTGTCGATGCTTCGCGATCCTCTGCTTCAAGAACGCTATGAAGCACACTTAGCTCAACTAGAAGAACTTGTAGCACTAGAAGTAGAACATAATGTTAACAACGGGCATCTTCGTTATTTAGCCGAACATTACGCGACTGAGTTTAGCGAAGCGCGTCAGCTATGGGAACGCTACGACGGAGACTTGGTGACAGCTTTTAAGAAGTTCCAAGACAGTAACAACCTGGAAATTATCACTTGCGGCGCTACTCACGGCTATTTACCGTTGATGAAAATGTATCCCCAAGCGGTGTGGGCGCAAATTCAGGTAGCCTGCGAACATTACGAACAAACCTTTGGACAAGCACCCAGAGGCATTTGGTTGCCGGAATGTGCCTACTATGAAGGTTTAGAGCGGATGCTAGCTGATGCTGGGTTACGCTACTTCCTCACTGATGGGCATGGCATCCTTTATGCCCGTCCCCGGCCGCGCTTTGGCACTTATGCCCCAATTTATACAGAAACTGGTGTTGCTGTCTTTGGTCGAGATCATGAATCTTCTCAACAGGTATGGTCTTCTGAGGTAGGCTATCCTGGGGCGGCGGAATATCGGGAATTTTATAAAGATTTGGGCTGGGAAGCAGAATATGAGTACATCAAGCCCTACATTATGCCTAATGGTCAGCGGAAAAATACGGGCATTAAATATCACAAAATTACGGGGCGTGGCTTAGGTCTATCAGATAAGGCGCTCTACGATCCTTATTGGGCTAGGGAAAAGGCAGCAGAACACGCTGCTAATTTTATGTATAATCGAGAGCGGCAATCTGAGCATCTCTATGGTATAATGCAACGACCACCAATTATCGTTTCGCCTTATGACGCAGAGTTATTTGGACATTGGTGGTATGAAGGCCCTTGGTTCATTGATTATCTATTCCGCAAATCGTGGTATGACCAAGGAACATATCAAATGACCCATTTAGCAGACTATTTGCGGGAGCAGCCGACGCAGCAAGTTTGTCGTCCCTCGCAGTCGAGTTGGGGTTTCAAGGGTTTCCACGAGTATTGGTTGAATGAGACGAACGCGTGGGTTTATCCGCATTTGCACAAAGCTGCTGAACGGATGATTGAAATCTCGCATTTGGAACCAGAAGATGAGTTGGGGTGGAGAGCGCTCAACCAAGCAGCGAGAGAATTGTTGTTAGCACAATCTTCCGACTGGGCATTTATTATGCGGACGGGAACAATGGTACCCTATGCAGTTAGACGGACGCGATCGCACCTGATGCGGTTCAATAAGCTCTACGAAGATGTGAAAATCGGCAAAGTTGACAGTGGTTGGCTGGAAAAAGTCGAGTTAATGGATAATATCTTCCCTGAAATCAATTATCGCGTCTACCGTCCGCTATAGTTTCACACAAAGTAATCAACATTAGTAGGGTGGGCATTGCCTACCCTATATTAGTAGTGAGGAGCGTTTATTTTACCAACAACAGAACAAGCCTTAGCCTGTGTAAGGGTTTGTCAAATGCTGTCAAATCTTTATAAAGATATCCGCTTATTTGATTTGACGATAAAACAGGGCAAGTTTACATCCTAGCTGGAGATGAACAGCAAGTCATTGTACTAAATGATGGAATCTGGGATTTTGTCAATGAACCAGAATTATGAGCAAATGAGTTTTACAGAGTTGAGAGCTTACGTCGTGGAAAACCGCGAAGACATTGAGGCTCTACGTTTTTTAATGAGCAAACGTGACCTTAATTCTAAAGGTTATCCTATGCCTGTGACAGAAGCTGATATACAAGCCCAGATGGAAATCATCAGGCGCAAGATTAATGGAGAACTTTGAGATTATTGTCTTATTCAGTAAGCATAATTAGGGTGGGTAAATCATACTCACCCTATTAGACCTATCCGAAATATAAATACGGCATAAAAAAGTGGTAGAAGAATAAA